>NZ_JBEOSA010000074.1:0-45718 GCF_040302625.1 Kitasatospora sp. NPDC097643
CCACTTCCTGCACCAGTACAACTACCATCGCTGCCACACCGCACTCGGAGGCAAGCCACCGATCAGCCGCGTGAACAACCCCGCGGGTCAATACAGCTAGTCACCTGGTGACCCAACCGGCCGGGGAGCCGTACCTGCCACCACGGCTCCCCGGCCTGTCGCCGCCGCACGGGCGCAGCCAGGCGGTAGGAATGGCACCGGGACCGAACCGCACCACGCAGGCACGCAGTCACCGGTGGACCACCCGATCCTCGACCAGATCCGCGAGCTGCGCGCCGAGTTGGCGCCCGGGGACACCGCCCCGGCCCTCGTGACGGCGCTCGCCGACGGCCGGGCCCCGCGGGCCGTCCTGGCCGAACTCGCCGCCCAGCAGCACCGGATCATCACCTCCGACCGGCGCAGCCTGCTGCTGCTCGCCACCCGCTGCGCCGACCAGCCGGCGGGCGCCCGGTTCGCCGCCCTGGCCGACGGCGAGAGCGCCGCCCTGCGCACCCTGCCCGCCCTCGCCACGGCCGTCGGCCCCGACACCGAAACCCTGAGCGGCGAGGGCCCCGGTGACAGCCGCACGGCCCGTCCCCCGCTGCCCGGCTGCCAGGCCTACCCCGCCTACCTGGCCTGGCTCGCGCTCAACGCCCGCCCCGCCGCCGCGGCCGCCGCCCTGGTCGCCGACTTCGCCGCCTGGGGCGAATGTACAGGCTTCCACCTTCGTCCGGGCCGGCGGAAACGCGAACGGCTCGCCAGCTACGCGCTCGTCGCATGAACCCGGAAGCCCCGCTCCGCCGGTCTTCCGAACGGTCGGCGGGGCGGGGGCCGGCGGGCCCTCACCGCTGGCTGGACCGGAGCCGACGGGACCTCCGCACACCTGGCTGCGGGCGTCGTTCCGCTACCCGCGACCGAGGCCGGCAGGCACGGCGGGAGCGTCGTAGGTGTCATCACCCTGAGCAGCCGTGCCCGTCACCGGAGTTCGGGATGCGCTACGGCTGGTATTGGAAGGCGACCCCGTTGCTGGTGCCGCCCGGGGAGTGGACGGTGACGGTGGCCGGGCCGACGGCACCGGCCGGTGAGGTGGCCACGACCATGGTGTCGGCGACCGCGGCGAAGGACGCCGGAGCGATGCCGAAGGACACTGCGTCGGTGTAGGTGAGGTTGCTTCCCCTGATCAGGACGTCGTTCCCGCCGGATACCGAGCCCTGCGCCGGGCCGAGGGAGTTGATGACCGGTGGTGCGACGTAGATGTAGTAGGCGTTGCCCAGCCCGACGGTGCTGGTGCCACCTGGTGTGGTGGCCGTGACCAGGACGGTCCCCGTGTCGGCAGGCGCGGTGACCGTGATCTGACTGTCGGAGATCACCGTGATGTTGGTGGCCGCGGTGGACCCGAAGTGCACGGCGCTGGTGAGAGCCAGGCCGGAGCCGAAGAGGGTGACGGTGTTCCCGCCGCTGGTCGGCCCCATCGTCACGTTCAGGCCGGTGACGGCCGGGGTCATGAGGTAGAAGTACGGCAGCGGATTGCTGGTGCCGACCCCGGTGGTAACCGTGACGTTGACCGACTGCGCCGCGCCTGCGGGTGCCGTGACCGTGATCTGGGAGGCGGTGTTGGCGGTGATCGCGGCGGTGTGGGTGCCGAACAGCACCGAGGTCGCCCCCGACAGGCTGGTGCCGGAGATGGTGACGGTGTTCCCACCGCTGGTCGGCCCCTGGTTCGGGGTCACGCTGGTGATCACGGGTGCGCCGAGGTAGGTGTACGTCACGCTGTTGCTGGTGCCCGCCGAGGTGGTGACGGTGACGGGGACGGAACCGGTGCCCGCGGGCACCGTCGCCGAGATCTGGGTATCGCTGACCACCATGAACGGTGCCGAGGTGCTGCCGAAGTGCACCGACGTCGCGCCGGTGAACCCGGCACCGTTGATCGTCACCGTGTTGCCGCCGCCCGTCGGCCCGGAGGCCGGGCTCACCGCGGTGATCGCGGGTGGGACGGCGTAGGTGAAGGTGACACCGTTGCTCGTGCCGAGCAGCGTCATGACGGTGACGGCGACCGAACCGGTGCCCGCAGGAGAGGTGGCGATGATCTGGCTGTCGCTGACCAGCACGAACGACGATACCGGCACGGTTCCGAACTTCACCGAGGTCGCGCCGATGAAGCCGCTGCCGTTGATCGTGACTGTCGTTCCCCCCGCGGGCGGCCCGTGGTTGGGGTTGATGCTGCTGATGACCGGAGACATCGGGCACTCCTTCGGGTCGGGAACGAGGCGTGCCCTGGCTGCCGTGCGGCAGCCAGGGCACAGTGGGTGAGCGGCCGGGGCCCGCCGGATCCGCACCGATGGCGACGGTGACGCGGCTGCCCGCTCGTTCGTGTCCGGGTTCGGGTCAGGGCTCAGACGACGACGAATTCGTCGGCCACGACGACCCCGCTGGTGCCGCCGTCGGGGGTGGTGACCTGGACGTCGTAGGTTCCCGCCGTCAGGGCGGGGACGTCGCAGGAGAGAGTGGTGTCGTTGCTGACGTTGACGTTGGTGGCCGAGACGACCGTGGCGCCGGAGGTCAACTTCACGGTGCTGCCGACCGCGAAGCAGGTGCCGGAGACGATCACCCCGGCGGTGGGGGTGCCCGTCGTTCCCGCACTGGGATTCACGCCGGTGACCGTCGGCGCCGCGTTGTAGGTGAACTGACCGGCCGGTCCGGTCGGGGCGCTGGTGCCGCCCACGTTGGTGACCTGGACGTCCACCGAGTCGGTGCAGTCGCTGAAGGCGCCGTGGGCCGGCGCGGTGGCGGTCAGGTGGCTGTCCGACAGGACGGTGGGGACGGCGGTGCCGGCCGAGCCGAAGGCCACCGAGGTCGCGGTTGCGAAACCGGTGCCGAAGACGTCGATGACCCCGGGTGCGGCGGGACCGGCGCTCGGGTTCACCGACGTGACCGTCGGAACGGCGACGTAGAAGAAGCTCTTGCTGTTGCTGTTGACGCCGGAGACGGTCACGCTGACGTTGGCCTGACCGGCGCACCCCGGCGGGGTGCTGAAGGTGACGGAGGTGCCGCTTGCCGTGGTGGGCGTGACCACGCTGCTGCCGACGTTCACCTTGGTGGTGCTCAGGCTCCCCAGACCGGTGCCGGTGATGGTCATCGTCTGGCCCGCGTGACCCGAGGTCGGCGAGATGGAGCTGATGATGGGTGCCATGACTGATCTCCTTTGCTGTGGCTGATGGCGCTGTGCCCAGGTCACCGGAGCTGCCGAATCGGCAGTCCGCCGCACCGGGCGTGATCGGGTTCCGGCAGGTCGCAGGACAGGGCTCCGCAGCGTCGCCGGAATCGGGCCACGGAGTCGCTGACCGGCTGGGTACCGGACGGGAGCGGGCCCTGGGATACGGCGCGGGCGGCGTGGTTCTACCGCGCCGTTGACCTGTGGTTCGGATGGACGGGTTGGGTGTCCAGTGGTGCCGCCGCCGAGCCTCAGCAGAGCTCGGGCAGGTGCGGGGTGGCGGCACAGTTGTCCGGGGGTGTTGCCGCAGACCCGGTGGCCACCAACGTGACGGAGCCTGCGTTCTCGTGGATGCCGCCGCCGTCGACCGTGGCGGTGTTGCCGGTGACGCTGCCGGCGGTCATCGGCAGCGCGGTGTCGGTGCAGATGCCGCTGCCGGACGGGGCGCGGCTGGTGCGCACACCTCCGCCGCTCACGAAGACCGACCCGCCGAGGTTGGCGATGCCGCCCACCCCACCCTGAAGCCGGCATCGCCCTTGCCGATGGTGGCCGTGGTCAAGGCCAGCCGACCGTGGGCGGCGGGGGATTGCGAGGCGCGTCCGCCGCGCCGAGGGCGCCGGTGAGGGAACGGGTGCAGAACGGTGCCACGGCCGGACCACCGCCCGGCGGCGTTGGCGGCATTGACGGCGCTGACCAACGCGGTTCCGCTGGACGGCACGATCACCGCCTGCGCCGCACGCCCGGTCTGCCGCCGGGGAGGTGAACACGGGTGCACGCACCGACAGCGCCGGTCCCGAGCAGTACTCGAAGTATGTTGGCGGCTCGCAAGAACGCCTCCTCGGACGTATAAGCCACCTCGTCAGCCGGGTGCACTGGGAAAGCACGCCGGGCGGACAGTCCTCCGATGGGGCGCCCTCGCGGGCCTGGGACAGGCACCCACCACCACATACCGATGGGCTGCCTTCCCCAACGGAGGGGTGGGCAGCCCCTGATCGCATACCACGAGTAAGTCAGCTGAACCGCCACACACGCAAGAGGCGCGGCAGTGAGTCACTCGTTCGGCGGAGCGCACCATCGGGTTGCAAGGGCGCCGCGATCGCAACCCTGCCGATTGTCGGCGACGGTTGAAGGCGGTTCTGGACGATTTCCGGTGCCAGAGCCACAGAGCGTCACCGGAACCGCGATCACGAACGGTCGTGGCTGGCGCTCTCCACCAGGACTCCGAAGGACGGGGACCTTGTCCTCCTGGACGCCCGTGCTCCAGTCCCTGAGCCTTCGTCCGCGGCGGTCGTTCATCAGCTCGGCGAAGGTTCTGACCTGCTCGGCGGTGGCCGCGGGCGGCGGAACGCGCGCCGGGATCTCCTTGAGCTGCTGGGCGCTTTCGGGTCGGCAGACGGTCGGGGTGGCGAGTGATCCGCTGGGCACGTCCCTCGCGGAGGGCTTGCGGCGGGGCGGGTCCTGGTCGGGGAACGCCTCCCGCAGCCGGCGCACGTAGACACGCACGATCTGCTCCTGACCGGGGAATCCGCGTTGCCGGATCTCCTCGAACAGGCGCGGGGCAATGGTGTGGCCCTCAGCGAACTGCTCGTGGAGTAGGGCTTGTAGGGGTCGAGGATGCCGGTGCGTCATCGGTCGGACGGCAGGTCAACCGCACGGCGCGTCTCGATGTCGACCAGGACCGTGGTGTGAACGTGCCCTCCGCGAGCTGCAGCGCGCTGGACCGGACCTCGTCGACCGCCTCAACCCGGGCAGTCACCTTACTCATCCGGCGCTACTTCCGTGATCGGGAGAACACCGATGACCGTGCGGACCCCGCCGAAGGCAGTGCTTCGACCCAGGCAAGTCCGGTGCGGCTACGGGATGATGATGCCTGCGCTGGCGGTGGAGGGCAGCAGGGTGGGCGTGCCGGCGAAGGCGGCGGTGTAACCGCCGTTGGCCAGGATCAGCGGGAAGGTGATCGCCTCGGGGAGCTGGGCGATGCCTTGGGCGTTGGTGGTGGCGGAGCCCAGGACCTGGCTGCCGGTGCTGAAGGTGATGGTCCGACCGGGAACCGGCAGTCCGGTGACCAGGTCGGTCAGGATGGCGTTGAGGAACGGGTAGTACACGTGCGGCGGGAACAGCTTGGTCAGCGCCGGGGTGGCGGTCAGCGAGGTGGGCACGACGTAGGTGAAGCCGTTGACCAGGCTGGCGGTGCCGCCAGGGGTCGTGACGGTGACGGTGGCCGGTCCGGGCGCCCCGGGCGGGGTGGTGGCGGTGATCTGCGTGCCGGTGGCATTGACGCTGACGCCCGTGGCGGGGTTGCCGCCGATGGTGACGCCGGCGCCGGTCAGGTTGATGCCGGTGATGGTCACGACGGTTCCGCCGGTGGCGGGTCCCTGGTTGGGGCTGATGCCGCTCAGCGTGGGGGCGAACTGGATGACGCTGACGTTGGCCGACGCGATGTTGGCGACGTAGACCTTGCCGTTGGGGGCGATCGCCACGCTGATCGGCTGGCTTCCGACGGGGATCGGGGCGCCCACTACGGTGTTCGTGGCGGTGTCGATCACCGAGACACTGTTCGCCCCCCGGTCGGCGACGTAGGCGTTGCCGTCGGGACCGACCGCTATTCCCCACGGGTTGGAGCCGACGGGGATGCTGGGGACCAGAACGGTGTTGGTGGTGGTGTCGATGACCGTCACATCGTTGGACCCGATATTGGCGACGTAGGCGTGGCCGTTGGGCGCAATCGCGATCCAGTTCGGCTGGCTTCCGACGGGGATCGGGGCGCCCACCACGGTGTTCGTGGCGGTGTCGATCACCGAGACACTGTTCGCCCCCCGGTTGGCGACGTACGCGTTGCCGTTGGGGGCGACGGCGATCCCGACGGGATTGGAGCCGACGGGGATCGGGGCGCCCACCACGGTGTTCGTGGCGGTGTCGATCACGGACACGCTGTTAGCCGAGAACCGGCTGACATAGACGTCACCGCTGGGGATGACCACCACCGCGGCCGGACCGCCGGCCAGCGGGATCGGGGCGCCGACGAGGGTGTTGGTGGCAGTGTTCATCACCGACACGTTGTTCGAGATGTTGTTCGGGATGTAGGCGTTGCCGTTGGGAGCAATCGCCAGCCACGCCGGGGTGGTGCCGCCTTCGGGGATGCTCGGGATGGCGACGGTGTCGGTGCTGGTGTTGATCAGCGTCACGTCGTTCGAGCCACTGTTGGTGACGTACAGGCCGCCGCTGGGGATGAATGCCAGCCCGACAGGATTGGAGCCGACCGGGACCGTCGGGTCTACGGGGCCCGCCGCCACCTGGCCGGTGGTGGCGTGGCCGGAGGGGGTGGCGATCTGCAGCAGTTGCCGCGCTGATGCCTGAACGTCCGTATTCATGGGGCCCCTTCGGTAGGGGCCGCCGCGCGGCCTGTCGAGCCTCCGTACGGGACTCGCACAGCGGCCGGATCCTGCTCCGGGGCTCGTCGACACAGCTGGGCAGAAATGCCACGGGCCGCTCACCCCGAGGAGGGATGGGCGGCCCGTCGGTTGAATCACTCTCTTCATCTCCGCATCGCCGATGGATGAAACGTCTTCGGAAGATTTCAAGTCCCCGCCGGCAGTAAGGATTTCAGGTCCAAGGCGCTATGGTCCGCTCGACGACCGGCTCCCGGAGCGGGCTGTCCTGGTTTTCCCGGCCGGGCTTCTGCTTGAGGCATTCGCAGGGTGTCCGCCCGCCGAGAGCGCCGTGGGGCGGTGGTATGAGACGTTCCCGGCGACCTGATTCATTTGACTGGGCCATATGGGTGACTTTTCGTCAATATTGTTGCTCCATATCCATTCTGTCGGGTTAATGATGACGTCTGAACCGGCGGGCCGCCCATCCCGTGCCGGGAAGCTCAACTGGCGGCCCGTCCGTTCTTTTTTCCAGCCCCCGCTCCGCTCGGACACCGGGGCTGATTCGTTCGAGCCAGCCTGGCGTCAGCTGCCGGCACTCGCCAATGCGTCCAGACACGTCGTAGTCGCAACTGTGTCGGTACCCGCGGCCCCGGTTTCTGTCGTCCCGTCCTTCGGTCTCACCACGGCCGGGTCGAGGCAGTGGCCGGACAGCCGACGGGACCGGGTCGGTCGCCGCGGCCGAAAGGCCGTTCGGCCGCCATCACCGTTCTCAGACAGGAGACACACACATGAACGCATCCGGGCATGCGGCATTCCTCGCGCCGAGCCTCACGCTGCCCTGGCCGTTGCCGCCCGTGCTGCTCGCGGACAACCCCAACGCGGGGCCCGTGGCCGGCGGCAACACCGTCAGCCTCACCGGTCTGGGTCTCAACAGTGCCACGCAGGTTCACTTCGGAACGGCTCCGGCCACAGTCGTGGCCGGCGACGTCCTCGGCTTCAGCCTCGTCGTCGTGGCCCCGCCCGGAACCGGCACGGTGGCGGTGACCGTCACCACCCCGAACGGCACCAGCAACCCCGTGGCCTACACCTATCTGGCGACTCCGCCGGAGTCCGTGCCCAGCCCCACAGCCATCCTGCCCACCTTCGGCCCGGTCGCCGGCGGTACCACGTTCGTCATCAGCGGTACCGGGCTCGCCGGGGCGGCCGTGGCCTTCGGCGGCGTCGCGGCCACCGTGCTGTTCAGCACCACGAACGTGATCGTGGGCCTGACCCCGGCGCACGTCGCCGGCAACGTCCCCGTGTCGGTGGTCACCACCGGCGGATCGGCGAACGTTCCGGGCGGCTTCACCTACCTGGCCGCGCCGGTCATCACGGCCACCATCACCCCGTCGATCAGCATCCCGGCGGGCGGTGCCGTGTTCACCATCGCGGGCACCGGCCTCACGGGCGCCACCGTGACCGTCGGAACCACCACGGCGACGCTCACCGCCAACACCGACACCCTCATCACCGGCATCATCCCGCCCGGGACCGCGAGTACCACCGTCACCGTCACCGTGACCACCCCCGGCGGCACGGCCGTCGCAGGAACCATGACCTACCTGGGCGCGCCGGTCATCACGGCCACCATCACCCCGTCGGTCAGCATCCCGGCGGGCGGTGCCGTGTTCACCATCGCGGGCACCGGCCTCACGGGCGCCACCGTGACCTTCGGAACCACCACGGCGACGCTCACCGCCAACACCGACACCCTCATCACCGGCATCATCCCGCCCGGGACCGCGAGTACCACCGTCACCGTCACCGTGACCACCCCCGGCGGCACGGCCGTCGCAGGAACCATGACCTACACCGCCTGATCGACTCGGCAGCCGGCCTTCGGAAGACATTCCGGAGGCCGGCTACCCGCATCGGAACGCTGATCCTCTTCAGGCGGGCACTGGCTCGGCCGGGTGACGGCCGGGCATTCGGAGTGTGCACTCATCAAAGTGCTCAGCCACGCAGTCTGTCGCCATCGCCTTCGCGATACCGAGGGTGGCGACGAATGCGGCAGGCTGGACAAGACTCAAGGTCGAGCCCTGGCCAGCCTGTCACATGACAGACTTACACGATCTTTTGTGCGTGTTTGACCCCACCGGCCCAAACCGCTGGGAGTGGCGGCGCGGGGTGGCGGCGCGGCATGAGCAACCCCGGAAACGGGATGCTTCAGCGCCCTCGCACGCTGGTCCGGGAGACGGTTTGGCGCGACCGGCGGGTCAGAACTTGGTCGTCACGGTGGCGCCGGTGAAGGCGCTGGTCGCGTGGAGGGTGATGTAGTTCCAGCCGGCCGGGGGGTTGGTGATGGTGAGGGTGTGCGGGCCGTTGCCGGTGGCGGAGGCGGTGTTGGCGCTGCTGTCGGCCCAGGTGGTAGGGCTGTAGTAGAGGTCGGTGGTTCCGGTGCCGGGGGTGGTCGTGATGGTGAGGTTCTTGGTTCCGGCGGGGATGTCGATGTAGAGGTAGCTGTTGTCCCGGGCGGCGGCGGTGAGGTTGGATCGGCTGCAGTTCTGCGCCAGGCGGCGGGTGTCGTCAGCGGTGCACTCGGCGGTTGAAGCACCGACCGCGACCGTCTGATCGGCGGTTGCGGTGGCGCCGGCCTTGTCGGTGACGGTCAGCCGGACGTGGTAGCTGCCCGGCTTGGCGTAGGTCTTGGTCGGATTGGCATCGGTGGAGGTGGTGCCGTCGCCGAAGTCCCACTTGTGAGCGGTGATCGCCGCGGAGTCTTCGGTGGTGTCGGTGAGCGTGACGTTCATGCCGTTCGCCTTCGCGGTGAAGGTGGCGGTGAGCGGCTTGCCGGAGGTGTTGCACGCACCGGCGGCGCATTCCTTGAGCCACTTGGCCCAGTCGGCGTCGTAGCTGGTGCCGATGGAGTTGATCAGGCCGAGTGCGGCTTTGTAGTCACCGGATCGGTAGTGGCCGAGCAGGGTATCGATGTCGGAGCGGTGGTGCTCCATCATGTAGCGCACCGCGAGGTAGCCCCAGGGGTAGATCCGGTCCGTGCCGCTGCTGTAGGTGTTGGCGAAGACGGTGCTGAGCGGGTAGCTGCCCTTGGCCGCATCGGCGACCGCCGCGGTGTCGGTCACGCCGCGGTAGCCGTAGGACTCGTACTCGGCGAAGCCTTCGATCCACCAGATGGTGCCAGGGGTGGCGGTTGTGGCGGCGAAGTCGCCGGCGGTGTTGAAGCGGCCGTCCAGGTAGTGGGTGTACTCGTGGTTGAGGTTCCAGATCTGGAAGCTCGGGCGCAGCCAGTCGGCTTCGTAGGCGACGAACCGGGCGTGGTTGTCCGGCTTGGAGGGGTCGCCTTCCTCGTAGATGCCACCGTTGTTGGTGTCGACCCCGAAGATGACGTTGGCGTAGGTCTGGTAGTCGCTGGTGGAGTGGAAGACGTCCACCTCCATGGCGCTGTTGTGGTCGTCGGGCAGCGGGCCGGGGTCCTTGGCGAGCTTGTGGAAGTAGGCGTTCTCGCCGGTGAGGCTGTCGCAGGTGCTGAGCAGCTGCTCCTTGGTGAGCGCCTGGGTCACGATGTGGATCGTGCCGCACTGGTAGTCGATGGTCAGAACGGCCTTCTTGAGCCGGTTGGGGAGGTCGCAGGTGCCGTAGTCGGAGCAGTTGTTCTGGTCGTTGTCGTTCGCCTGGCCGGCGATGCCGACCCAGAGGGGGGCCGTGGGGCCGGTCATCGAGGACTTGGCCAGCAGGTTCTTGATCATCGGGCGGACGGTGGGGGTCAGGGTGCGGTCCTGGAGGAACCGGGCCAGCTCGGTGCCGGCGTTGGACGCCAGGTAGCTCTGCGGTCCGCCCAGGAGGCCGAGGTTGGTATTGGCGAAGGTCTCGAGGGTGGTGAGGATGGAAGGGTCGGCTTCGGTGGCGGTGACGAAGTCGGGGTTCTGGTGGCCGCGGAAGAGGACGGTGTAGACGTTGTTGACCGCGGTCAGCATGTTGTACGACTGGTTGTACGAGCTGTTGTAGCCGGTGAGCAGCTTCTTGAGGACGGGCAGGTAGCGGGCGTTCTGGCCGGCGCTGTCGATCAGGGTGACGGCTTCCGAGAGGACGGCGCCGTTGGCGTCGGTGGCGTCCAGGCTGTGCACGTTGGCGAAGAAGGAGTCCAGGGCGGACTGGATCGCGGTCTGCAGAGCGCCGCCGTAGGTACCGACGTCGGATTTGTGGTTCCACTGCACGTAGTAGCCGGCCCGGAGGTAGAGCACGAGCTCCAGGACGTGGGTGCTGTTGTCCCCCTGGTAGTTACGGGAGGCGGCGGCCAGGGCGTCCGCCACCGTGGTCATCTGCGACTCCTGGAAGGCCAGGTGCGCGTCTGAACCGGTGATGTTGAAAAGGCCGTTGATGCAGTCCGGGCCGACGGACTGGATCGCCTGGATCAGGGCGCCGCCGGTGTTCGCGGTGAAGGCGCTGGTGGAGCAGGCGGCGACGCTCGCCTTCGGGCCGCCTGCCTCTCCGGTCGTTGCCTTCGACTTTGCCGCGGCGGGCCTTGCCGGGCTGCCGTAGTTCTGCTGCTGCGCCTCGGTGTTGGACGGCAGAGGTCGACGGTCCTTGGGACGCACCCGCTTCGCGTCGTCCTGGACGGCTTCGGTGGCCGGCTGGGGTGCCAGGCCTGGGCGGGGAGCATCGGCCTTGACTTCGGGGGACGGGCTGGTGAGCCCCGCGTGAGCGCTGCCCGGCCCGTTGGCGGCGATCCCGACCCCGGCGGTCAGCGCGAGGGCGGCGGCTATCAGGAGCTTGGGCAGCTTGTTGCGGGCGTGTGCGGCTTTCATCGGTTCTCCTGGTGTGGGGGCAGCACCGTGCGGCGCGGCCTCGTGGGGAGGCTGCGCAACGAGATGATGCTTCGTCAATTTTCCTGACACGCTTGGCCCGTGTCGGTTGCGGTGCGCCGAGCCGATGGCTGGTCCTGGCCGATCGCAGGCTCGGCGATGAGTCGACTGACAGTCAGTTCGGGAATCGTCCGTGGCGGGACGGGGTGCCGACGATGACGCTCGCCGCTACCGAAGTGGCCACCGGTACGGGGCCGTTGTCGCGCCCGCATACCACTCGCTTGCCGGTCATGTGCTCTCCTCGTCGGCAGATGGGGTGGTTTGCTGCCGACGTATGGGAGATCGGGCACGGGGCTGCGGATAACGGAAAGTGTGCGAGATCCTAAGGATGGCTGGACGCGGACGCGCGGTCCGAAGCGCTCGACCGCAGGCGGGAGGCGGTCTGGTCAGGTGTCAACTTCCCAGCGGTGAAGGATGATCCGGCGGATGGCGTCACCGGTTGTGAGGCGGCCCACCGCGCTGGAGCAGCAGGCGGCCGACGCCCTCGGCCCGGAGCCGTGGGACGGCGCCACCCTGGCCACCGACGCCGCCGGGTAGTCAGGGCAGCGACCGGGCCCGGGACGCGCGCCGGTGACCGGGGCGGGGGGAACCAGCAGCCGGCGGGTGTCCCGTCGGCGCGTGGCGGGAGAGCTCGGGCGGGATCCGCGCGGGCTGCCCGGCGAAGCGGGGGGGCCGGAGTCGGGGGGCCGACGGCGCTCGCGGGCCCCGCCACGCAGGTACGCAGGTGGCGGGGCCCGGTGACCGGCGGGAGGTCAGCGCCGGCGGGCGGTGATCAGGCGCTGGAGGACGATGAAGACGAACAGCAGGGCACCGATGACGATCCGGGTCCACCAGGAGCTGAGGGTGCCCTGGAAGCTGATCACGGTCTGGATCAGGCCGAGCACCAGCACGCCGAGCAGGGTGCCCAGCACGTAACCGGAGCCGCCGGTCAGCAGGGTGCCGCCGATGACGACCGCGGCGATCGCGTCGAGTTCCAGGCCCACCGCGTGCAGGCCGTAGCCGGACAGCATGTAGAAGGTGAGCAGGACGCCGCCGAGTGCGGAGCAGAAGCCGCTGATCGCGTAGACGGTGGTCTTGGTGCGCTGCACCGGCAGGCCCATCAGCAGCGCGGACTGCTCGCTGCCGCCGAGCGCGTACACGTTGCGGCCGAGCCGGGTGTAGTGGAGGACCACGAATCCGGCGGCGACCACCAGCAGGGCGACCAGCGCGCTCGGCGAGACGAACAGGTCACCGAGCGGAATCCGGGTCTGCGCCATCGCGGTGTACTGCGGGTCGGTGATGGAGATCGACTCGACGCTGATCGTGTAGCACAGGCCGCGGGCCAGGAACATGCCGGCCAGGGTGACGATGAACGGCTGGATCTCGAAGACGTGGATGATCCAGCCCATCAGCCAGCCGCCGGCAGTGCCCATCAGCAGGACCAGTGGGATCACCAGCAGCGGGGGCCAGCCGTGCTGTTCGACCAGCCAGGCGGAGACCATGGTGGACAGCGCCACCACCGCGCCGACCGACAGGTCGATGCCGCCGGTCAGCACGACGAAGGTCATGCCGACCGCGACGACCAGCAGGAAGGCGTTGTCGATCAGCAGGTTGAGCACGACCTGGCCGGAGAAGAAGCCGTCGTACTGCACCGAGCCGACACTGAACATCGACACCAGCAGGACCGCGGTGACCAGCAGCGGGATCTGGCCGCGCAGGCGGGTCAGCAGGGCGTTGGCGTTCATGCGCCGACCTCCCGGTTGGTGGGGGCCGCGGCGTGCGACCGGGTGCTGCGCCGGGTCCGCCTGCCACGGGCGGCGAGCTTGGCGCGGAAGACGGGCGACTGGATGAGGCAAACCGAGATCACCACGAACGCCTTGAACACCAGGGTGGTCTCCGGCGGGATGCCGATGGTGTAGACGGTGGTGGAGAGGGTCTGGATGATGAGCGCGCCCAGGACGGTGCCGCCGATGGAGAACCGGCCGCCGTTCAGCGAGGTCCCGCCGAGCACCACCGCGAGGATGGCGTCCAGTTCGATCCACAGTCCGGCGTTGTTGCCGTCGGCGGCCGAGACGTTCGAGGAGACCATCAGGCCGGCCAGCGCCGCGCACAGCGCGCTGAACACGTAGACCAGGGCGACCAGGCGCATCGCCCGGATGCCGACCAGCCGGCTGGCCACCGGGTTGCCGCCGACGGACTCCAGCAGCAGCCCGAGCGCGGTGAAGCGGGTCAGCAGCACGGCGGCCAGCACCACCAGGGCGCTGAGCAGGATCGCGAACGGCATGGTCAGCCAGTAGCCGCCACCGATCAGCTTGAACGGGTCGCTGGTGACGGTGATGATCTGGCCGTCGGTGATCAGCTGGGCCACACCGCGTCCGGCGACCATCAGGATCAGGGTGGCGATGATCGGCTGGACGCCGACCCTGGCCACCAGCACCCCGTTGACCGTACCGAGCACCAGGGCGGTGCCCAGCGCGATGCCGACGGCGGTCAGCACGGTGCCGAGGCTGCCCGGGTCGGACGAATCGCTGATGTGCAGGCAGGCCAGGGCGCCGGAGATCGCGACGGTGGAGCCGACCGACAGGTCGATGCCGCCGGTGGCGATCACCAGGGTCATACCCAGGGAGACCAGGATCAGCGGGGCGCCGAAGTGCAGGATGTCGATCAGGGAGCCGTAGAGGTGGCCGCCCTGGAGGTGGACGGAGAAGAAGTCGGGGGTGAAGGCGAGGTTGGCGACCAGGAGCACGGCCAGCACCACGGCCGGCCAGAACAACCGGGACCGGGTCACCGCCTTCACCGGGCTCGCCGCCGTTGCCGTGTTCATGGGTGCGCTCATTCCTGCGCTCCGCTCGCGATGGTGGCCATGACGCGCTCGGGGGTGAGCTCGCCGTCGTTGTCGAGCTGGGCGACCATCCGGTGGTCGCGCAGCACGCCGATCCGGTGGCTGAGCCGCAGCACCTCCTCCAGTTCGGCGGAGATGAACAGCACCGCCATGCCGTCCTCGGCGAGGTTCGCCACCAGTTTCTGGATCTCGGCCTTGGCCCCGATGTCGATGCCCCGGGTGGGTTCGTCGAGGATCAGCAGCTTGGGGTCGGTGATCAGCCAGCGGGCGAGCAGCACCTTCTGCTGGTTGCCGCCGCTGAGGTTGCGTACCAGCGCCTCGGGGTCGCCGGGGCGGATGTCCAGAGCGCGGATCCAGCGCTGCACGTACTGCTCCTGCGCGGTGCGCGACAGCGGGCGCAGCCAGCCGCGGGACGCCTGGAGCGCCAGCACGATGTTCTCGCGGACGGTCAGCTCGCCGACCAGGCCCTCGGTCTTGCGGTTCTCGGAGCAGAACGCGATGCCGTGGGCGATCGCGTCGCGCGGGCTGCGCAGCGCGGTCACGGCGCCCTCGATCCGGATCGTGCCGCCGTCGCTCTGGTCGGCGCCGAACAGCAGCCGGGCGGCCTCGGTCCGTCCGGAGCCCAGCAGCCCGGCCAGGCCGATCACTTCGCCGGGCCGGATGTCCAGGTCGTACGGCTCGACGGCGCCGCGCCGGGCCAGCCGGTCGGCCTCCAGGAACGCCGCCCCGCGGACCGGCGCGGTGCGTTCGCGCCGCTTGCCGCCGCCGAGCTGGTCGAGTCCGGCGAGTTCGGCGCCGATCATCCGGGAGACGAGTTCGACCTGGTTCAGCTCGCTGGTCAGGTACTCGCCCTCCAGCCGGCCGTTGCGCAACACGGTCATCCGGTCGCAGATCTCGTAGATCTGGTCGAGGAAGTGCGAGACGAACAGGATCGCCACGCCCTGGTCGCGCAACCGCCGCATGACGGCGAAGAGTTGGCGCACCTCGTCACGGTCCAGGCTGGAGGTCGGCTCGTCCAGGATCAGCACCTTGGCGGAGACGTCGACCGCGCGGACGATCGCCACCAGTTGCTGGACGGCGATGGAGTAGCTGTTCAGCGGCGCGCTGACGTCGACGTCCAGGTCGAGTTCGCGGACCAGTTCGGCGGCCCGGCGACGCATTGCCGCCCAGTCGATCAGGCCGAACCGGCGGGGTTCGCGCCCGATGAAGATGTTCTCCGCGACCGACAGGTTCGGGCAGAGGTTCACCTCCTGGTAGACCGTGCTGATGCCGGCCTGCTGGGCCTGCAACGGACCGGCGACCCGCACCCGCTCGCCGGCCAGCACCATGTCACCGCCGTCCGACGGGTGGACGCCGGTGAGCACCTTGATCAGCGTGGACTTCCCGGCGCCGTTCTCCCCCATCAGGGCGTGCACCTCACCGGGGAAGAGCCGGAAGTCGACCCCGTCCAGCGCCACCACCCCGGGGAACTCCTTGCGGATTCCCCGGACTTCCAGGACCGGTTGCTGCCGCACCCCGGCTCTCCTCTCGTGTTTCCCGGGCCTCTCGGGCTTCCCGGGCCTCTCGTGTCTCCCGGGCCGCGCCGCCCGCCCGGGGGCGGTCCGGTCGGCCGTGCGGGACCGGACCGCAGGAGCGGCCCCGCACGGCCGGGGCGGGTCAGTACTGGCGGTTGGGCAGGGCCGCGGCGGCCTGCTCGGGGGTGAAGGTGCCCTCCTCGGTCTTGATCCGCCGCTGCACCTGCTCACCCGCCTTGACCTTCTTCACCAGGTCCATCAGCTGGTCACCGAGGAGCGGGTTGCACTCGACATCGAAGTTGATCTTGCCCTGGCTCATCGCGGTGAAGGCGTCCTTGACGCCGTCCACGGAGACGATCTTGATGTCGGTGCCGGGCTTCTTCCCGGCCTCCTCGATCGCCTGGATCGCGCCGAGTGCCATGTCGTCGTTGTGGGCGTACAGCACGTCGATCTTCGGCTGGGACTTCAGGAACGCCTGCATGACCTCCTTGCCCTTGGCGCGGGTGAAGTCACCGGTCTGCGAGGCGACCACCTTGAACTTCGGCTCGCCCTTGACGGCGTCCGCGAAGCCGGACTTGCGGTCGTTGGCGGGCGCGGAGCCGGTGGTGCCCTCCAGCTGGACGATGTTCACATCACCGCCGGCGGCCGCGTACTCCTTGACCAGCCAGGCGCCGGCCTTCTTGCCCTCCTCGACGAAGTCCGAGCCGAGGAAGGAGACGTACAGCGACTCGTCCTTGGAGTCCACCGCGCGGTCGGTCAGGATGACCGGGATGTGCGCGTCCTTGGCCTCCTTGAGGACGGTGTCCCAACCCGACTCCACCACCGGCGAGAAGGCGATCACGTCGACCTTCTGCTGGATGAACGAGCGGATCGCCTTGATCTGGTTCTCCTGCTTCTGCTGCGCGTCGGAGAACTTCAGCTCGATGCCGGCCTTCTTCGCCGCGTCCTGGACCGACTTCGTGTTGGCGGTGCGCCAGCCGCTCTCGGCACCGACCTGGGAGAAGCCCACGACGAGCTTGTGGCCGGAACCCTTGTCGGCGGAGCCTCCGCCGCCGCCGGAACCACAGGCGGCGAGGACGGCGACCATCGAACCGGCGACCAGGGCCGTCGCAATTCTCTTGGACATGTGGGGACTTCCTCTCGGACTCGACGATCACACGGACGGCGGGGCCGGCCGGCGTTCACGGGGGAGTCAAGGGCGGGACGACCGGGGAAGGCGCACCATCTCGTCCGCGTGAACGCGGTGTGGCGGCGCCGTTTCGTTCGAGGGAGATTGTTAACGCTAACAATCATGGCCGACAAGCCAAGTCACCGCCCGTTATCCAATCTTGACCGCCCCTTGACCGGTCCCGCGCCGCAGCACCGGTCCCGCGCGACGCCCCTGGCCGACGCGCGCTCCGCGCACCGCCGCTCTTCCGCGATCGTCAACTCAGGCTTGCACGTCACATCTTGACGTACCACCAAGCAGGCTGGCTTCATGGACGGTTGGGAGCGCTCCCAGTTCCATCCCGGGTACACACCCCTGCATCTCCCCCCACCGAAGGAAGGCCCCACCCATGCCTCCCGCCCTCTCCGGCCGCGGGCTGCCCCGGCGCGCCGCCGCCGTACTGACCGGCCTGGCCCTGGCCGCCGCCGGCGTCACCGCCACCGCGTTCGCCCCGGCCGCCGCCGGCGCCGCCACGGTCAACCCCGCCGCCGTCGGCGCGGCCGTCCTCAGCCCCGCCACCGTCGGCGCGGCCGCCGACTTCCCCGTCCGGGTCAACCAGCTCGGCTACCTCCCGGACGGCCCCAAGCGGGCCACCGTGGTCAGCCCGGCGACCACCCCGCTCGCCTGGCAGCTGCGCGACGCCTCCGGCGCGCAGGTCGCGACCGGCACCAGCACCGTGCACGGCGCCGACCAGGCGTCCGGCCAGTCCACCCACCTGGTGGACTTCGGCGCGTACACCGGCACCGGTACCGGCTTCACCCTGGTGGTCGGCGGCGCGGCCAGCCACCCGTTCGACATCTCGCCGTCGCTGTACGACGGGCTGCGCGCCGACAGCCTGAACTTCTTCTACCAGCAGCGCAGCGGCATCGCGATCGACGCGGCCCTCGCGGGCGGCAGCGCGTACGCCCGCCCCGCCGGCCACCTGGGGGTGGCGCCGAACAAGGGCGACACCAGCGTGCCCTGCCAGGCCGGGGTGTGCGACTACCGGCTGGACGTCCGCGGTGGCTGGTACGACGCCGGCGACCAGGGCAAGTACGTGGTCAACGGCGGCATCGCGACCTGGGAGCTGGTCAACTCCTTCGAACGGGCCCGCCGTTCGGGCGGCGACGCGGCCCTCGGCGACTCCACGCTGCGCGTGCCCGAGCGCGGCAACGGGGTACCGGACGTGTTGGACGAGGCCCGCTGGGAGCTGGACTTCCTGTTGCGGATGCAGGTCCCGGACGGTAGGCCGATGGCCGGGATGGCCTTCCACAAGATCCACGACGCGCAGTGGACCGGCCTGCCGACCCGGCCCGATCTCGACGACCAGCAGCGCGAGTTGCACCGGCCGTCGACCGCCGCCACGCTCAACCTGGCCGCCACCGCCGCCCAGTGCGCCCGCGTCTACGCGCCGTACGACGCCGCCTTCGCCGCCCGCTGCCTGGCCGCGGCCCGCCGCGCCTGGACCGCGGCCAGGGCCAACCCGAACGTCCTCGCCCCGGCCACCGACAGCACCGGCGGCGGCGCGTACGAGGACGCCGACGTCTCCGACGAGTTCTACTGGGCGGCCGCCGAACTCCTCGCCACCACCGGCGAGTCGCAGTACCGGGACGCGGTCGTCTCCTCCCCGCTGCACACCAGGCCGGTGGACGGATTCTGGTGGGGCGGCACCGCGACGCTCGGCCGGATCACCCTGGCCACCGTACCCGGCGTGCCGCTGCCCGCCGACGACGTGTCCCGGCTGCGCGGCCTGCTGGTCTCCGCCGCCGACGGCCACCTGTCCACCATGGGCGGCCAGGGCTACGCGGTGCCGATCGCCGCCGACGCCTACGTGTGGGGATCGAACAGCGCGGTCGCCAACAACGCGATGGTGCTGGCCGTCGCCTACGAGCTGACCGGCGCCGCCCGCTACCGGACCGGCGCCGCCCGCTACCGGACCGGCGCGCTGGAGACGATGGACTACCTGCTGGGCCGCAACGCCCTGGACCGCTCCTACGTGAGCGGCTACGGCGCGCGCGCCTCGGAGAACGAGCACCACCGCTTCTGGGCGCACCAGAACGACGCCTCGCAGCCGCACCCGCCGGCCGGCTCCTTCGCGGGCGGCCCGGACGCCGCCCTGGAGGACCCGGTCGCCAAGGCCCGGCTGGCGGGCTGCGCACCGGCCGCCTGCTACGTCGACGACATCGGGTCGTACTCGACCAACGAGGTGGCGATCAACTGGAACGCCTCGCTGGCCTGGCTCGCCGCGTTCGCCGCCGAGCGGCGCCCGACCCCGCAACCGCCCGCAGCATCCTGCACGGTGGCGTACCGGGTCGAGAACTCCTGGGGCAACGGCTTCACCGCGACGGTGACCGTGCGGAACACCGGTACCTCGACCGTCTCCGGCTGGACCCTGGGCTGGAGCTTCACCGGTGACCAGCGGGTCTCCAACGCCTGGAACGCGACCGTGTCCCAGACCGGCGCCACCGTGACCGCGCGGGACGCCGGCTGGAACGGCACCCTGACACCCGGCGCGAGCGCGAGCTTCGGCTTCCAGGCGACGTACTCCGGCGCCAACGCGGCACCGGCCCGGTTCACCCTGAACGGCGCCGACTGCGCCTGAGCACCGCCCCCGGCCGCCGGCCCGCAGGAGGAAGCGCCCTGCGGGTCGGCGGCCGGGCCGTCACGGTGTCATCCCAGCTTCCACTGCTGATTGGAGCCGCCGCTGCAACTCCACAGCTGGACGGGCGTGCCGTCGGCGGTCCCCAGCCCGGCCACATCCAGGCAGAGCCCCGACTGCACGCCGGTGACCGTGCCGTTCGGGTTCACCTGCCACTGCTGATTGGGCTGGCCGTTGCAGGACCAGGCGATCACCTTGGTGCCGTTGGCGGTGCCCCTGGCGCTGGCGTCCAGGCACAGGGTGCTGCCGCCGACGGTCACGGTCAGCTGGTTCGACGGCGTGCGGGTCCAGATCTGGTTCGCGGCGCCGTTGCAGGTGGCGATCTGCTGCTGGGTGCCCGCCGCCGTGCCCGGGTCGGTCAGGCACTTGCCCGCGGCCACCGCGCGCAGCGCGCCGGCCGTGCCGCCGGAGGGGGCCGCGTCCAGACCCATGAAGTGGACGGCGTCGGCGGCCATGCGCGAGCCCTGGACCGGCAGTTGGTGGCCGGCGCCGGAAATGCTGTACGCCTCGACCCGGGTGGCGCCGGCGCCGTTGTTGTAGCGGGTGCGGGTCCAGCCGGAGGCGGGGGTGTCGGTGGCCGACGGCGTCTGGCTCACGCCGAGGACGTCGGTCCACTGCTTGACCTCCTCACCGAGGTTGTTGTGGTTCAGGATGGTGTCGGCGGTCCCGTGCCACAGCTGCACGCGCGGCCGCGGGCCGGTGTAGCCGGGATCGGCACGGCGCACCAGGTCGCCCCACTGCTGCGCGGACAGCGAGACCTGGCCCCCGGCACAGGGACCGTTCCAGCCGCGTACGGTGCCCGTGTAGAAGCAGTGGTAGGGCACTCCCATGAACGCCGCGCCCGCCTTGAACACGTCGGGGTAGTCGGCGAGCATCACGTTGGTCATCATCGCGCCCGAGGACTCCCCGGTCACGTACACGGCGTCGGGGTTGCCGCCGTAGTGCTGCTCCGCGTAGGTGATCATCGACATCAGCCCGACCGGGTCACTGCCGCCGCCCCGGGTCAGCGCCTGGTCGGAGGAGACGTCCCAGCAGCTGCCGCCGGGGTTCGTCGAGGGGTAGACCACGAGGAAGCCGTACCGGTCGGCCAGCGCGGCGAAGTCGGTGCTCGAGTACAGGTAGGGGCCGCTCCCCTGGCAGCCGTGCAGGGCGAGCAGGATCGGCGGGTTGGGCTTGACGCCCGCCGGTACGTACAGGTGCATCGCCAGGCCGGTCGGGTTGGTGCCGAAGTTCGTGATCTGGGTCAGCGAGGCGGCGGCGGCCCGGGGGGCCGTCTGCAGGTTCAGGCCGAGCGCGAGGGCTAGCACGGCGAGGACGCCGATCAGCCTGGACGCGAATGAGTGGGTTCGGGACATGGGACCTCTCCGTCGGGACTGCCAACAGCGTGAGGAGGGTCCGGCGCCACCCCGGATGAGCGGCCGATGCTACCCGCTCCGGTCCGTCCCTGTCGCCAACCACCCGGCCGGTGACCCTGGTTGGATGGTCCGGCACATGGCGTCCCAGCTGGGGATCTTCCGGTCGACCGGGCCTGGGAAGATCCCGCCGCCCGCGGTGAAAGTTACCGGCCGGACCGGCGACGGGGAGGCGTCCGTGCCCCCGGAGGGTCCGGGGTCGCGCCGGGCCGGCCGCTGCGCGGAGTATTGACAACCCCCAGCGCCTGATACAGATTTCACCGGAGCGAACGTGGAGAGCCGCCACGTTCAGCTCGGATTGTTAGCGCTAACAGGAGTGATCGAGGGTCCGGCGCCCACCCCTTCCCCTCGACTGCCTCCCACCCCGCATGCCCCGCCGGGCAGAGAACGACCTGGCGGGGCATGCCCCCGCACGACCGCCGGACCGGCCGGAGGGCCTGTCCGGCAAGATCCGCCGGACAGGCCCTGGCCCCACCGCCCCGGCGCACTCTCTCCTCCCCACCCAAGGAGAACGATCCGTCATGCCATGGCTCCACGGGGAAACCCGTCTCCGCAAGGTCCTGACACCGGCCGCCTGCACGGCGGTCGGCATGGTCGCCGTCCTCACCGCGGGCCCCACCGCCCAGGCCGCCGGGGCGAGCACGCTCGGCGCGGCAGCGGCCGGCAGCAACCGCTACTTCGGCACGGCGGTGGCATCGGGAAGGCTCGGCGACCCGACGTACGCCGCCATCCTCGACCGGGAGTTCACCATGATCACCCCGGAGAACGAGATGAAGTGGGACACCGTCGAGCCGTCCCGCGGCTCGTTCAACTTCGGCCCGGCCGACGCGATCGTCGGCCACGCCGCCGCGCACGGCCAGAAGATGCGCGGCCACACCCTGGTCTGGCACTCCCAACTGCCCAACTGGGTCTCGTCGATCAACGACGCGAACACCCTGCGCAGCGTGATGAACAACCACATCACCCAGGAGATGACCCACTACAAGGGCAAGATCTACGCCTGGGACGTGGTCAACGAGGCGTTCGCCGACGACGGCAGCGGCCGGCACCGCGGGTCGGTGTTCCAGAACGTGCTGGGCAACGGCTTCATCGAGGAGGCCTTCCGCACAGCCCGCAACACCGACCCCTCGGCCAAGCTCTGCTACAACGACTACAGCATCGAGAACTGGACGGACGCCAAAACGCAGGGCGTCTACGGCATGGTCAAGGACTTCAAGGCCCGCGGCGTGCCCATCGACTGCGTCGGCTTCCAGAGCCACTTCGGCGCCGGCGGCCCCCCGCCCGGCTTCCGGACCACGCTGTCCAACTTCGCCGCGCTCGGCATCGACGTCCAGCTCACCGAGCTCGACATCGCCCAGGCGCCCGCCAGCGCCTACACCAGCGCCGTCCAGTCCTGCCTCGACGTCGCCCGCTGCACCGGCATCACCGTCTGGGGCATCCGCGACAGCGACTCCTGGCGCGGCGGCGAGAACCCGCTGCTGTTCGACGGCAGCGGAAACAGGAAGCCCGCCTACAACGCCGTCCTCACCACCCTGAACAACAGCGGCAGCGGCGGCACTCCGGGCGGGGGCATCGTCTCCGGCGCCGTGTACACGCTCACCGACGTAGCGGCTGGACGCGTCCTCGACGAGCCCGCCGGGCAGAACGGCAACGGCACCCAGCTCCAGGTCTGGGACGCCAACGGCACCGCCGCCAACCAGCACTGGCGCGCCACCCAGAACAGTGACGGCACCTACACCCTGACCAACATCGCCAGCGGCCGCGTCCTGGACGAGCCGGGCGGCCAGACCGGCAACGGGACGCGGATGCAGGTCTGGGACGCCAACGGCGGCGCCAACCAGCACTGGCGGGCCGCCCGCAACAGCGACGGCAGCTACACCCTGACCAATGCCGCCAGCGGCCGCGCCCTGGAGATCCCGGGCGGCCAGACCGGAAACGGCGCCCCCGTCCAGATCGGGGACTCCACCGGCGGTGCCAACCAGCACTGGAACTTCAAGTGAGCTGAGCCGCGCCCGCCTGCACGCCCCGGACCGGACGCAGCCCCGCACCTTCCCGCGCCGGGAGGGTTGCGAGCGCTCACAACCGGGCCGCGGCCTCACCCCTTCACCACCCTGAGGAGGTCCCATGCACAGCCGAAATCCGAGCCGCGGGCGGTTGCCCGCGCTGCTCACGGCCCTGGTCGCGGCCGTGGCGGCGCTGGCGGCGATGCTCGTCGCCGGCCCCGCCCAGGCCGCCACCACCGGCGCACTGCGCAGCGTCCCTTCCGGCCGCTGTCTCGACGTGGCGAACGCCAGTCAGACCGACGGCGCGTCCACGCAGATCTACGACTGCTGGGGCGGCAGCAACCAGAAGTGGACGCTGACGTCCGGCAACCAGCTGACCGTGTACGGCAGCAAGTGCCTGGACGTTCCGGGCCACGCCACCACGGCCGGCACCCGGGTGCAGATCTGGACGTGCACCGGCGGGGCGAACCAGCAGTGGCGGGTGAACTCCGACGGCAGCATCGTCGGTGTCGAGTCCGGACTGTGCCTGGGCGTCGCGGGCACGGCCAACGCCACGGCCGTGCAGATCCAGCCGTGCACCGGCGCCGCGAACCAGCAGTGGACCGGCCTGTCGCCGAACCCCACGACACCCCCGGGCACCTGCGCCCTGCCGTCGACCTACCGGTGGTCCTCGACGGGCGCGCTGGCACAGCCGGCGAACGGCTGGGCCTCGGTGAAGGACTTCACCGACGTGGTCTACAACGGCAAACACCTGGTCTACGCGTCCAACGTGAACGGCTCCTCGTACGGCTCGATGATGTTCAGCCCGTTCACCAACTGGTCCGACATGGCCTCCACCGGGCAGACCGGGATGAGCCAGTCCGCCGTGGCGCCCACCCTCTTCTACTTCGCGCCCAAGAACATCTGGGTGCTCGCGTACCAGTGGGGCCAGTGGCCGTTCATCTACCGCACCTCGAACGACCCGACGAACCCCAACGGCTGGTCCGCGCCGCAGCCGCTGTTCACCGGCAGCATCCCCAACTCCGGCACCGGACCGATCGACCAGACCCTGATCGCCGACGGCCAGAACATGTACCTGTTCTTCGCCGGTGACAACGGCAACATCTACCGGGCGAGCATGCCGATCGGGAACTTCCCGGGCAACTTCGGCTCGTCCTACACGACCGTCATGAGCGACTCGACCGCCAACCTCTTCGAGGCGCCGCAGGTCTACAAGGTCAAGGACCAGAACCAGTACCTGATGATCGTCGAGGCGATGGGCGCGAACGGACGCTACTTCCGCTCCTTCACCGCCACCAGCCTCAACGGCTCCTGGACCCCGCAGGCCGCCAGCGAGAACAACCCCTTCGCCGGCAAGGCCAACAGCGGCGCCAACTGGACCAACGACATCAGCCACGGCGACCTGGTCCGCAACAACCCCGACCAGACCATGACCATCGACCCCTGCAACCTGCAACTCCTCTACCAGGGCAAGTCCCCCACCGCGACCGGCCCCTACGACCAGTTCCCCTGGCGCCCGGGCCTCCTCACCCTGCAACACTGACCTCGGCGGACCCGATCCGACGGTGAACCCCGGCCGCACACCGGCCGGGGTTCACCCGCGCGTCCGCCCGGGGCCGGGGCGCCTACCGCCCGGTGGACGCCGGCTCCCGGGCCCGGTCGGGCCCGCCCGACGTGCTGCGACCTGGGACGTTCTGGTTCGATGGGGGCGCCGTCCCCACCGCCCACGAGGAGCAGGACCCTGAGTACGTCATTCGCGGAAGCGCTGTCCATCGCATTGCTGGCGCTGGTGCTGGTCTGTGCGGTGGTGCGGCCGTGGGGCTGGCCGGAGGCCGTGGTCGCGGTCCCCGCCGCCGGGCTGGTGATCGCCACCGGCGCGATCTCGCCGGCGCACGCGGCGGCGGAGGCGGAGCGGCTCGGGCCGGTGATCGGGTTCCTCGCCGCGGTCCTGGTGCTGGCGCAGCTGTGCGACGACGAGGGCCTGTTCCGCGCCTGCGGGGCGTGGATGGCCCGGACGTCCGCCGGGAGTCCGCGGCGGCTGATGGCGCAGGTGTTCGTGGTCGCCTCGGTGGTCACGGCGGTCCTCAGCCTGGACGCCACCGTGGTGCTGCTGACGCCGGTGGTGTTCGTGACCGCGGCCCGGCTGGGTGCCCGGCCCAAGCCGCACGTCTACGCCTGCACCCACCTGTCGAACACCGCCTCGCTGCTGCTGCCGGTCTCCAACCTCACCAATCTGCTGGCCTTCGCCGCCAGCGGGCTGAGCTTCACCCGGTTCGCCGCGCTGATGGCGCTGCCCTGGCTGGCGGCCATCGCCGTCGAGTACGTGGTACTGCGCCGGTTCTTCGCCGCCGACCTGGACGCGGGCGCCCCGGCCGCGGGCGAGGTGACGGCACCGGAGATGCCGCTGTTCGCCCTCGTCACCGTCGCCTGCACGCTCGCCGGGTTCGTCCTGACCTCGGTCCTCGGTGTCGATCCGGCCTGGGCGGCGCTGGCCGGCGCGCTCGCGCTCGCCGTCCGGGCCCTGGTCCGGCGCCGCACCACCCCGGTCGCGATCGTCCGCTCGGCCGCCGTGCCGTTCCTGGCCTTCGTGCTGGCGCTGGGCATCGTGGTCCGGGCCGTGGTCGACAACGGGCTGGCCGCCGCGCTCGGCCACCTCGTCCCCGACGGCACCTCGCTGCCCGCGCTGCTCGGCACGGCGGCGCTGGCGGCGGTGCTGGCGAACGTCATCAACAACCTGCCCGCCACCCTGGTGCTGCTGCCGTTGGCCGTCCCGTCCGGCGCCGGGGCGGTCCTGGCGGTGCTGCTCGGGGTGAACATCGGCCCCAACCTCACCTACGCCGGGTCCCTGGCCACCCTGCTCTGGCGGCGCATCGTCCGCGAGCACGACACCGACATCGGCCTGGGCGAGTTCACCCGGCTCGGGCTGCTCGTGGTGCCCGCTGCCCTGACGCTCGCCGTGGTGGCACTGTGGGGATCCCTGCAAGTCATCGGAGGCTGACGCCCGTGACCGTCGTCGTCTGGATCGCCGAAGGCACCTGGCCCGCCTGTGTGGACGCCGCCCGCGCGCACGGGCCGCAGGGCGCGGAGATCGTCCTGCTCCACGTCAGCGGGCAGGAGGTGCCGGGTGTCGCGCACGGCGCGTTCGCCGGGCTGCTCGGCCGCGGCCACCGCGAGCGGGACCCCGGCACCCGGGTGGAGATCCTGGCGGCGGACTCCGCCCGGCACCTGCTGGACGCCGCGGCCGAGCGCCTCGGCCGGCCCTGCGCCCGGGTGGAGCGCACCGGACGCGTCGAGCGCGAGGTGGTCGCGGCGGCCGAGGGCGCCGAGCTGCTCGTCCTGGCGCGCGACGGCGACCGCAGCCGCCTCGGACCGCACAGCCTCGGCCCCGCGACCCGCTTCGTCGTCGACCACGCGCCCTGTCCCGTGCTGCTGGTCTGGCCGGAGCAGGCTCCTGACACCGCGACGATCCCTCCCCCGCCGCCCGACCACCCGTAGATTCCGTCAGTGCCCGGTGTCCGGGTCCGGGTAGGAGAGCCGGTACCGGCCGCCCGCCGGCAGGTGGACCCGCAGGCGGCGCGGGTCGCCGGGGACCGTGGCGTCCGCGACCGGGCGGCCCTCCTGGTCGGTCAGGACGGGCCGGCCTTCGCGCGCGGGCAGCCGCAGCTCGACGGTCGTGTCCCGGTCGGCCCGCAGTTCGGCCCCGGTCAGCAGGCCCCGCGCCAGCTCAGGCCGACGGTGAGCCCGCCCCGGGCCCGCAGGCCGTGGACGTCGCCGGAGGGCCAGGACGGGGGCAGGGCGGGCAGCAGCCGCAGGACGCCGTTGTGGCTCTGGAGCAGTGCCTCGGCGATGGCGGCGGTGATGCCGAAGTTGCCGTCGATCTGGAAGAGCTGCGGGGGGTGCAGGTCGAAGAGGTTGGGGGCGATCGAGGTTTCGAGCAGGCGCTCGACGGCCTGCCCGGCGAGGGCGCCGTCGCCCAGGCGGGCGGCGAGCGCGGCGACCCAGGCGAGGCTCCAGCCGGTGCCGCCGCCACCGTGTTCCAGCCGGCGGCCCAGCGCGCGCCGGGCCGGGTCGAGGTAGCTGTCGTCGCCGAGCGGGTCGACGGCGCTGCCCGGGTAGAGCCCGTAGAGGTGGGAGAGGTGACGGTGACCCGGGTCCTCCTCGGGCAGGTCGTCCCGCCACTCCAGCAGGCGGCCGTCGGCCCCGAGGGCCGGGGGGCGCAGCCGGGCGCGCACCCGCGTCAGTTCCACCGCGAACGCGTGGTCGATCCCGAGCTCGCGGGCTGCGGCGACGGTGTTGTCGAGCAGTTCGGCGGCGAGCCAGTGGTCCATGGTGCAGCCGGCGTCGACGGCGGCCAGGGTGCCGTCGGGCAGCCGGAAGTGGTGCTCGGGTGAGGTGGACGGGCAGGTCACCAGGGTGCCGTCGGTGTCCTCGACCAGCAGGTGGGTGAGGAAGCGGGCCGCCTCGCGCATCACCGGGTAGGCGCGGTCGGCGAGGAAGGCGCGGTCGCCGTGGAAGAGGTGGTGGTCCCACAGGTGGGCGGCCAGCCATGGTCCGGCCATCGGCCAGTGGGCCCAGACCGGGTCCCCCAGCACGGGGTTGGTGGCGCGCCAGAGGTCGACGTTGTGGTGGCAGCACCAGCCCGGAGCGTCGTAGTAGGCCCGTGCGGTGGAGCGCCCGGCCTCGGCGAGGTCGGTGACCAGGTCGAGCAGCGGCTCGTGGCACTCGGCCAGGCCGGTCGTCTCGGCGGGCCAGTAGTTCATCTGGAGGTTGATGTTCGACGTCCAGTCGGAGTTCCAGGGCGGGGTGACGTCGTTGTTCCAGATTCCCTGGAGGTTCGCGGGCTGGGTGCCGGGGCGCGAGGAGGCGATGAGCAGGTAGCGGCCGTAGGCGAAGAGCCGCCGGTGGTCGGCCGTGTGGGCGGTGCGCAGCTGGTCGAAGTCCTGTCCGCCGACGAGGTCGAGGCAGCGGCGTGCCTCGTCGAGCGCCGTTTCGGGGCCCTCGGGGTGCCGGCGCCAGTCCCGGTACCCGGTGCCGACGGCGACCAGGAGCACCGCTTCGTCGGCGGCGGTGACGTCGATCGCGCCCTCGCCGGTGCTGACGTGCCCGTTCAAATTCATCGAATTGGCATCGAAGTCCCGGTGAATCGAAGGCAATTGGCGGTGAGCTTCCGGCAACGAACCGTTCACGCCGCGCGGACGCTTCGGGAAACAAGCGGTTCCTAGCGTGTCCGCTCACACCCAACACCTCGCACCCGGCACCTTGCACCCAGCACCCGCACCCAGCACCCCGGAAGGGCTGACCATGAGCACCGCCGAGTCACGTCTGACGACGGCCGCACCACCCGACGCCGAGAAGAGCCAGGCGACGAAGGAGACCCTGGAGGACTACACCCTCCGCTTCGCGCCCCGCAGCTACCGCCGCTGGACCCCCATGATCGTGGCGACCACCGCGCTCGGCGGCATCGCCTACATGGCGGACTTCTCCATCGGCGCCGGCATCGGCCTGGCCCACGGCACCGGCAACGCACTCGTGGCGATCGCCCTGGCCGCCGCGGTCATCTTCGTCACCGGATTCCCGCTCGCCTACTACGGCGCCCGCTACAACATCGACCTCGACCTGATCACCCGCGGCTCCGGCTTCGGCTACTACGGCTCGGTGCTGACCGGCGTCATCTTCGCCAGCTTCACCTTCATCTTCTTCGCCCTGGAAGGCTCGATCATGGCCCAGGGCCTCGAGCTCGGCCTCGGGCTGCCCCTGTGGCTGGGCTACGCGATCTCCACACTGATGGTGATCCCGCTGGTGATCTACGGCATGAAGGCGCTCAGCAAGCTCCAGGTGTGGACGACACCGGTCTGGCTGGTGCTGATGGTCGCCCCGCTGGTCTACCTGATCGCCACCGACCCCGGCACCGTCGACCGCTTCCTCTCCTACCCCGGCAGCGACGGCGACGGCGGCATCAACGCCTCCTCCGTGCTCCTCGGCGCCGGTGTCTGCCTGTCCCTGATCGCCCAGATCGGCGAGCAGATCGACTACCTGCGCTTCATGCCGCCCAGGACCGAGGCAAACAAGCGCAGTTGGTGGACCGCCGTCGTCATGGCCGGCCCCGGCTGGGTGGTACTCGGCGCCCTGAAGCAGGCCATCGGCGTCTTCCTCGCCGTCTACGTCATCGCCGAGGTCGGCGCGGACGCCGCCCCGGAGCCGATCCAGCAGTTCAAGGGCGCCTTCGACGCGATGCTGCCGTCCTGGCTCGTCATCCCGCTCGCCGTGGCCCTCGTCGTGATCAGCCAGATCAAGATCAACGTCACCAACGCCTACTCCGGCTCGCTGGCCTGGACGAACTCCTTCACCCGCGTCACCAGGCACTACCCCGGCCGCCTGGTCTTCGTCCTGGTCAACCTCGGCTTCGCGCTCGCCCTGATGGAAGCCGACATGTTCAGCTTCCTCAACAGCATCCTGGGCTTCTACTCCAACTGCGCGATCGCCTGGGTCGTCACCGTCGCCACCGACATCGGCATCAACAAGTACCTGCTGAAGCTCTCCCCGCTCCAGCCCGAGTTCCGCCGCGGGATGCTGTACGCCGTCAACCCGGTCGGTGTGGTGGCCTTCGTCGCCGCCTCGGGCCTGTCGATCGCCATGTACTTCCACGCCCTGGGCGACACCCTCCAGCCGTACTCCCCCGTGGCCGCCGCCGTCATCGCCTTCGTCCTCACCCCGCTGATGGCGATCGTCACCAGGGGCAGGTACTACCTGCGCCGCACCGACGACGGCATCGACGAGCCCCTGCTCGACGCCGAGGGCAATCCCAGTGCCGTCACCCTCGACTGCCACGTCTGCCGCCAGCCCTACGAGCGCCCAGACCTGACCGCCTGCGCCACTCATGGAGCGGCCGTCTGCTCGCTGTGCCTGAGTACCGACAAGGTCGGCGACCACGTGCTGCCTGCACAGCCGACCACCGCCTGACCCGGGACAGCGGCGGCATGTCGAGCGCCGCCACGCCGGACGGGCCCGGCCGTCGGCCGGGCCCGCCGCTGTCGGGCGGTCGGTCGGTCGGTCAGGCCAGGGTCCAGCTCTCGGCGGCCGCGCTCGCGCTGCCGCCGGTCTCCTGGTCCACCGCCGCTCCCTGCGCGGTCGAGCCGCCGGTGCCCATGGTCAGGCCGCTGCCGACGTTGACCAGCACGTACGTGCTGCCGGTGGGGCTGCCGGTGAGGTCCAGGGCCCACTGCTGGTTGGTGCCGCCGTTGCAGGTCCACTGCTGGAGGTGCACTCCGGTGGCGGTCGAGTAGCCGGGGACGTCCAGGCACAGTCCGCTGTTGACGCTGGCCAGGGTGTAGACGTTGTCCGCCACCCTGGTGAGCTTCCACTTCTGGTTGGCACCGCCGGTCGACGGCCACTGGATGGCCGCGGCTCCGGCTGAGGCGGAGGCACCGGACACGTCCAGGAACATCGAACTCGCCCCGTTGGCCAGGGTGTAGGTGCCGGCGGAGGGGATCCCGCCGCCGGCCGACCAGGTGCCCGCGGAGGTGTCGAGGGACCAGGTGGGGTACTGGCCGAGGTTCAGCGTCGTCCCCCTGACGGTCAGCGGGAGCCAGATCAGTCTGGAGCCGCCCAGGTCACCGGTGTCCCAGCGGTCGCCCGCGTAGACGTAGGTGCTGCCCGAGGAGCCCTGGACGGTGATGATGTTGGCCGTCTGGCTCCCGTAGGTGTTGGTGCCGGGGGCGGCGACGTCCCGCCAGGACGACCACGGGCCGCTCGGGGAGGTGGCGGTGGCGTAGACGTTGTCGTTGAGGTACCAGCCCGACAGGTGGGACCCCATCAGGTAGTAGGTGCCGTCCACCTTCACCATGGCCGGGGACTCGATGCTGCCGCCGCCCAGGAGCGCGACCGGGCTGTCCACCGAGAGGTAGTCGGCGGAGAGCCGGTCGATCCGCAGGCCGCCGTTGTTGCGGTCCTCCGTCAGCAGGTAGGCGGTGCCGTCGGATTCCTGGAACAGGCCCAGGTCACGGCTGACGTTGCCGAGCGGCCGGAAGCTGCCCCGGTAGACGTACGGGCCGCAGGGGGTGCTGCTGGTGGCCACGCCGGCCTTCGCCTCCGAGTAGTCGGCGCTGTCGATGTGCACGTACATCACGTACAGGCCGGTCGACGCGTTGTGGATGACCTTCGGCCGCTCGACGATCCGGTTCGCTCCCAGATCGCCAGCGCTCTGCTTCGCCAGTGCCACGCCCTGGTAGGTCCAGGTGCCGAGGTCGTCGGAGGTGTAGCAGGGGATGTCCTGGAACGAGGTGTTCGCCGATGTCTGGCCGGTCTTGTCCTCGCCGAAGCCGTACCAGGTCTTCCCCACCTTGACGATGCCCAGCCCGTGCAGCTGGAGTGCGTTGCCGTTCTGGTCGGTGCGGGTGGCTCCCGGGGTGAATTGCACCGGGGCCGCGGCGGCGGGCGCGGCCCCGGCCGCCTCGGCCTGGGCGGTGGGCAGCAGCACCCCCGCGAAGGCACCGACCAGGGCGAGCAGCCCGGCGAGCGCGGTTCGCCACCGGCCGGTCGGCCGACTGTCGCGTGAACGACTGTGGGACAAGGGTTCCACCTCTCCATGAGGGCGCGTCTCAGCGTCCGCAAGCGTCCATGACATGGATGGATTAAGGCCCAAAGGTCGGGTGATTGTCCAGGGCCATGACAAATTCGGCCGATCGGGAGCGGGCGGCAGGCGTGATTCATCGGATCAGCTGACCGGAATCTCCTCTCGCGGGGCAGCAGCCGACGGGAGGTCGTGGACGGTGAGGGTCGGGTGCAGTCGGCGGGTGTGGTCGAGCGGGCGGGCCGGGCCGGTGAGACGCAGCGGCACGGTGAGCCGGTGGTCGGTGCTGGAGGCGGAGATCCGCAGTTCCAGTGCGCCGGGTTCGACGATCCGTCGGCCGTCGCGGCCGGTGAAGGAGGCCAGGTCGGCGGGGAGGGTCAGCTCCACCCGGCAGCCCGCTCCGGCGTCCAGCGGGATCCGGCGGTAGCCGACCAGCCGTTGCAAGGGCTGGACGACGCCGGCCACCGGGTCGTGGAGGTACAGCTGCACCACCTCGGTGCCCGTGCGCGTACCGGTGTTGTGCAGCTCGAAGGCGAGCCGGAACGCGCCGTCGGTGCCGGTCTCGGCGTTGTGCACCTCCGGGCCGGACCACGCGAACTCGCTGTAGCCGAGCCCGTGTCCGAAGCCGAAGGCGGGCGTCGGATCGCTACTGGAGACCTCGCCGGCCTGGGCCAGCCGCGCGGCCAGGTACGTGGACGGCTGGACCCCGGGGTGGGCGGGGACGGAGACGGGCAGCCGCCCCGACGGGTTGACCCGCCCGCTGAGCACGCCGGCGAGCGCCTCCGTCCCGGCCTCGCCGGGGAAGAAGCACTGGACGATCCCGGCCGCCTCGGTGACGGCGCGACCGAGCGCGTACGGCCGCCCGGCCAGCAGGGTGACCACCACCGGCGCCCCGGTGTCCAGTACCGCCTCCAGCAACTGCCGCTGCCGGCCGGGCAGTTCGAGCGAGGCGGCGTCACAGCCCTCGCCGCTGGTGCCGCGCCCGAACAGCCCCGCCCGGTCGCCGAGGGCGAGCACCACCACATCGGCCCACTGGGCGGCGCGGACGGCTTCGGCGATGCCGGCGGTGTCCTCGCCGTCGACCGTCACGCCGCGCACCGTGCGCAGCCGGCTGCCGGCGAACTCGGCCGCCAACGCCTCGCGCAGGGTGGGGAGTTCGATGCCGAGCGGGGTCTCGGGGTGCTGTCCTCCGACGTGCACCGGGAAGGAGTAGCAGCCGAGCACGGCGGTGGGTTCGTCGGCGTTCGGGCCGATCAGCGCGACCCGGGCGGGGTCGCGCAGCGGCAGCAGCCCGTCGTTGCGCAGCAGCACCACGGCCTGCTCGGCGAGGTCGGTGGCGAGCGCGCGGTTGCCGGGCCGGTCCAGGTCGACCAGGCCGCGCAGCGCCGCCGGTCGGCTCAGGTCGACCTCGGCGAGGGCGGCCGGTACGGGGCTCCAGTCGGCGTCCAGCAGCCCGAGTTCGGCCTTCTGGATCAGCACGCGGCGCAGCGCCCGGTCGATCAGCCGCTCCGGCACGGTGCCCGCGACGACGGCGTCGAACAGCGGCTGTCCGAAGGCGTCGACGGTCGGCAGTTCGACGTCGACTCCCCCGGCCAGGGCCAGTGCGGCGGCGTCGGACCGGCCCTCGGCCACCCCGTGCAGCGTGGCGAGGAAGGCGATGCCGAAGTAGTCGGCGACCACCGTGCCGGTGAACCCCCAGGTGTCCCGGAGCAGCCCGGTGAGCAGGGCCTGGTCGGCCGCGGAGGGGAGGCCGTCGGTGTCGGTGTAGGCGGGCATGACCGAGCGGGGTCGGCCTTCCCGGACGGCCATCTCGAAGGGCGGCAGGATGACGTCGGCGCGCTCGCGCGGCCCCATCGAGACGGGTGCGAGGTTGCGTCCGGCGCGGGAGGCGGAGTACCCCGCGAAGTGCTTGAGGGTGGCGACGACCCCGGCCGACTCCAGGCCCTGGACGTAGGCGGTGGCGATGGTGCCGACCAGGTAGGGGTCCTCGCCGATGGTCTCCTCGACCCGCCCCCAGCGGGCGTCGCGGACCACGTCGAGCACCGGCGCGAGCCCCTGGTGCACGCCGACGGACCGCAGGTCGCGGCCGATGGCGGCGGCCATCGTCCGGACCAGCTCCGGGTTGAAGGCGGCGCCCCAGGACAGCGGTACGGGGTACGCGGTGGCTCCCCAGGCGGCGAAGCCGGCCAGGCACTCCTCGTGGGCCAGGGCCGGGATGCCGAAGCGGTTGGTGGCGGCGATCCGCTGCTGGGTGCGCAGCAGCGAGAGCGCGCCGACCGCCGGGTCGACCGGGGCGGTGCCGAACGGCCGGGTCAGCTGGCCGAGCCCGTACGGCAGGAGGGTGTCGAGGTCGGGTGGCTGCGCCATGTCGTGCTGGTGCGGGGCGACTTCGTCGCCGCCGGCGTCGGCGCCGACCCAGACACCGACCAGTTGGGCGGTCTTCTCCCGCAGGGTCATCACGGCGATCAGGGCATCCGCCCTGGCCTCCGGGGTGAGCGTGGTGTCGCGCCACGCGGGGGCCGGCCAGGGGTACCGGTGGTCGTTCACTTTCCTCCCACCCCCGTCAGGCCCTGGACCAGGGCGCGGCGGGCGAACAGGTAGACGATGAAGACGGGGAGCATGGACAGCACCACGGCGCTGAGCAGTCCGGGCACGTCCACGCCGTGTTCGGTCTGGAACTCGTACAGGCCGAGGGTGATGACCTTGGTGGATTCGGACTGGGTGAGGATCAGCGGGAAGAGGAAGCCGTTCCAGGCCTGGAGGGCGGCGAAGACCGTGATCGAGGACAGTCCGCCCTTGGACAGCGGGACCACCAGCTGGCGGAACACCCGCGCCGGGGAGGCGCCGTCCATCGCCATCGCCTCGTACAGCTCGGGGCTGATGTCCCGCATCGCACCCGTCAGCACCAGGGTGCAGACCGGTAGGCAGAAGGCCGCGGTCGGGAGGATGACGCCGATCAGGTGGTCGTACAGGCCGGTCTTGCTGATGACGTAGAACATCGGCACGATGACCGCCTGGGCGGGGATCGCCAGGCCCAGCAGGAACAGCCGGAACACCCAGCCGGTCGCCCGGCCGCGGGCGCGCACGATGGCGTAGGCGAGCGGCGGGACGACGAGCAGCACGATGGCGACCACGCCGGCGGTGACGGTCAGGGTGTTGAGGAAGTCCTGGCCGAAGCCGGTCGAGAGGTCGGTCAGGTAGTTCCGCAGGGTCCACTGCGCGGGCGGCTTCAGCGGGCCCTCGGTGGAGTAGTCGGCGCGGGTGCGGAAGGTGGCGATCAGCAGCACGTACAGCGGCAGGCCGACCAGCAGCAGCCACATCAGGGAGCCGAACCCGGCCAGGACGTTGGGGCGCCGGCGCATCACAGGCCCTCCGTCGTGCCGCGCATCCGGTCGTAGCCGGAGAGCCGGACCACCGCGAGCGAGATCAGGGTGGCGACCACCACGAGGACCAGCGCGATCGCCGAACCGGTGCCGAACTCGAAGCCCTTGAAAGCCTTCTGGTACATGTAGTACGCGGTGACGGTGGTGTCCGTGCCGGGGCCGCCCTGGGTGAGGATGAGCACCGTGTCGAAGGTGGTCAGGCCGCCGACCACCATGAGGATCACCGAGGTGATGACGGTGTTGCGCAGCTGCGGCAGGGTGATGTGGAAGAACTGCCGCACCCGGCCCGCCCCGTCGACGGCCGCGGCCTGGTAGAGCACCTGGGGGATGGCCCGGGCGCCGCCCTGGTAGATCAGCGCGTGCAGCGGAGTGAACTGCCACACGCCGACGAAGGTCAGCACGCCGATCGCACCGCTCCTGCTGCCGAGCAGGTTGCCGTCGCCGAAGAGCCAGGTGAGCTGGGCCGGTACGCCGAAGTTGGGGTCGAGGACGGCCCGCCAGACCACCGAGACGGCGGTCGCCGAGAGCAGCAGCGGCACGAAGTAGACGGCCGAGAGCACGGCCCGGTTGCGCTGCTGCCCGGCGGCCCAGACGCCGAGCAGGATGCTGATCGGCGTCTGGGTCACCACGCCGAGGGCGGTGAGCAGCAGGGTGGTCCAGACGGACTGGAGCATCACCGGGTCGTGCAGCAGGGCGGTCCAGTTGTCCAGGCCGTTGAAGCGCGGTTCGCCGATGCCGTCCCAGCTGGTGAAGGAGAGCACGGCGACCAGCAGCAGCGGTGTGAACGCGAACATCAGGAAGAACACTGCTGCGGGGAGCGCCCAGACGAAGCCCGGGCGGGTCGCCTCCGCGCCGGGGCGCGCACGGCGCGCCGTGGTCGTCGTACCGGGGCGCGCACGGCGCGTCATGGTCGTCGTCATGAGGTCGGCAAGGCCTGCATGGCCTTGATGAAGCCGTCGGCGTCGGTCCTGCCGTCGAAGAACTGCTGGACGGCGGTGTGCATCGGGGTCATCGCGCTCGGCGGGTAGGCCTGGTCCCAGGAGAGCTGGAACGAGGGGGCGGCCTTGACCAGTTGGTACTGGTCCTTGGAGTAGGCGGGGCTGGCGGACTGGTCGAGGAAGTCGACGGTGCCGGTGGTGGTCGGCAGGTTGCCGATGGCCAGCTGGGCCTTCACGAACTCGTCGGAGTACATCAGCTTGAGGAAGGCCGCGGCGGCCTCCGGGTGCTTGGTCTTCTTCAGCACGGAGTAGAAGTTGTTGGTGTTGCCGACGACGTCGGCCGGGTCGCCCTTGCCGCCGCTCAGGGCGGGGAAGCCGGTGTAGCCGAGGCCGGACTTCGCGAAGTCCGGGTTGGCGTCCTGCTGGGTGGAGTAGTACCAGGAGCCCATCAGCTCGAAGGCGGCCTTGCCCTTGGCGACCAGGGCCGGGGAGCCGCCGTCGGTGAACTTCACGGAGTCGAAGTTGCTGCCGAAGGCCCCGGCGTCGACCAGTTCCTTGAGGGCGGCCAGCGCCCTGCGGCTGTCCTCGCTCGCCCAGGCCTCCCGGTCGCCGCCGAGCGCCCGTTGGAACAGGCCGGGGCCGGCGATCCGGTCGTAGAGGTACTCGAACCACATCAGGGTGGGCCACTGGTCGCCGCCGCCGAGCGCGATCGGGGTGATGCCCTTGGCCTTCAGGGCCTTGGTCGTGGCCAGCAGCTCGTCCCAGGTCTTCGGCGGGGTGAGTCCGGCGTCCGCGAGCACCTTCTTGTTGTGGAACAGCAGCACCGGCTGGGTGCCGCGCATCGGCACCCCGTACGGCTTGCCCTCCACCACCGCCGAGTTGAAGACCGAGGGCAGGAAGTTGTCCTTCAGCCCCGGGTCCTTGGCGATGAAGTCGTCCAGCGGCAGCAGCAGGCCCGCCTTGACGAACGGCTGGATGGAGCCGCCGCCCCAGTTGAAGAAGACGTCGGGGGCCCGCGGGGTGTTGATCACGGTCTGGAGCTTCTGCTGGTAGTCCGCGCCGGGGACGGTGTCGAGCACCGCCTTGACCTTGGAGGTCCGGTTGAAGGTGTCGACGAGCTGTTTCTCGACCTTGTTGGCGGCGTCGCCGTAGACCAGCACGTGGATCGTTCCGTCACCGGAGTCGGAGGCGCCGCCGGAGCCGCAGGCGGCGGACGTACCCAGGACGAGTGCGGCGGCCGCGGTGATCGCGGCGAGTCTCGATCGCATATCCTGCCCTCTGTTCGAATGTTTCGAGTAAGTTGCCGAATGTTGTGGGAAACCTAGAACCGACCTGACCGCCCGTCAAGAGCACCGGCGGGATCGGCCCCGGCCCGTCGGCGGGCTAGCATCCGTGCGGTGCGGACCGCCCGCGGCCGCGTCCGACAGCCACCCACGACGGAGTTCGCCCTAGCAGGGGCAGTGCAGGAGGAACCCGTGAACAGAGCGGCCACGCTCGCCGAGATCGCGCAGGAGGCAGGGGTCTCCGCGCCGACTGTTTCGAAAGTCCTGAACGGGCGCGCCGACGTCGCCCCGGCCACCCGGGAGCGGGTGGAGGAGCTGCTGCACCGGCACGGCTACCGGCGGCGGCGCGGCAACCGCCAGACCAGCCCGCTGCTGGAGCTGGTCTTCCACGAGCTGGAGAGCGCCTGGGCGGTGGAGGTGATCCGCGGCGTCGAGAACGCGGTGCGCGAGGAGGGCCTTAGCATCGTGCTCTCCGAGTCCGCCGAACGGCACGGTCCCGGCCAGTCCTGGGTGGACGGGGTGCTCGCCCGACGCCCGACCGGCGTGGTGCTGGTGCTGTCCGACCTGGACCGCTCGCTGCGCGAGCAACTCGCCCACCGGGACATCCCTTTCGTGGTGATGGACCCGGCCGGCGACCCGGGCCAGGACGTGCCCGCCGTGGGCACCACCAACTGGGACGGCGGCCTCGCCGCCACCCGGCACCTGCTCGACCTCGGCCACCGCCGGATCGGCCTGATCGGCGGCCCCGCCCGGATGATGTGCAGCCGCGCCCGGGCCGACGGCTACCGGGCGGCGCTCGACATGGCGGGCATCCCGTACGACCCGGAGCTGGTCCGCGAGGGCGACTTCCACCACGAGTCCGGACGCCGGCTCGGCCTGGAGCTGCTCGGCCTGCCCGACCGGCCGACCGCCGTGTTCGCCGGCAACGACCTCCAGGCGCTCGGCCTGTACGAGGCCGCCCGCGAGCTGGGGCTGCGCATCCCGGAGGACCTCAGCGTGGTCGGCTTCGACGACCTGCCACTCGCCCGCTGGGTGGGCCCGCCGCTGACCACCGTGCGCCAGCCGCTGACCGAGATGGCCGAGACGGCGACCCACCTGGTGATCGACCTGGCCCGCGGGGTGCGGCCCGGCACGCTCCGGGTGGACCTGGCCACCAGCCTGGTCGAGCGCAGCAGCACCGCCCCACCGCGAGCGGTCGTCCCCGGCCCGGCCACGAGCGATTGACGGTCCGCCGGGGTGCCGGGCCGCCGGGCGTCGGACCGGACAGCGGTGTGGCCGGGCGGCGCGGGGTCCCGCGCCGTCCGGCCACACCGTTCCGTCGGGTCAGCCGAGCGTCCACTGCTGGTTGCTGCGGCCGCTGCACGTCCACAGCTGGGCCAGGGCGCCGTCGGCGGTGGAGGCGCCGGACACGTCCAGGCACAGCCCGGACTGGACGCCGGTGACGGTGCCGTCGGGGTTGAGGTGCCACTGCTGGTTGGCCTGGCCGTTGCACGGCCAGACGACCACCTTGGTGCCGGCGCCGGTGCCCTGCCCGGAGGCGTCCAGGCACAGCCGGCCGCTGCCGCCGAAGACGCTCAGCTGGTCGCCCGAGGTGTGCGTCCAGATCTGGTTGGTGCCGCCCCAGCAGCCGTAGATCTGCACCTGGGTGCCCGCCGCGGCCGAACCGTTCGGCACGTCCAGGCACTTGCCGGCACCGACCGCGTGCAACTCACCCGTGGTGCCGCCGCCACCGGTGCTCGAACCGCCGAGGGCGGAGAGCGCCGCGTAGTAGGCCGGCTTGGGCTGGTCGTTGCCGTCGTACATGGTGGCGGCGCCGGTTCCGGGGAAGGTGCCGGGGATCCAGGAGTGCGCGTCGTCCACGCCCCACTGGCTCACGCCCACGCAGCGGGAGACGGCCAGGCAGGCCCGGACCACGGCGGCGTAGTCGGCGGCCTGCTGCTGGAGCGCGGCCCCGGAGGCGGGGAGCTGGATCCGGTCGTCCAGTTCGGTGACGGCCACGTCCAGGCCCAGGTTCGCGAACCGCTGCATGTTGGCCTGGAGGTCGGCGGGGACCTGACCGAGGACGAAGTGGGCCTCGAGCCCGATGCCGCCCAGCGGCACCCCCTGGGCGAGCAGCGACTGGGCCAGGCGGTAGAGGGCGTCGCTCTTCGCGTTCCCGCCCTCGATGTTGTAGTCGTTGATGTAGAGCCTGGCGCCCGGGTCGGCGGCGTGCGCGGTGCGCAGCGCGTCGGCGAGGTAGTCCGGTCCCATCGCCCGGTAGAACACGTCCTGGACAAGGGAGCCGTCGCCGTTGAAGGGCTCGTTGATCACGTCCCAGGCGTAGACCTGGCCCTTGTAGTGGGTGGCCTCGGCCGTGACGTGCGCCTCCATCGCGGAGCGCACCTGGTTCAGCGGCAGGTTCGCCGCCCAGGCGGGGAGTTGGTTCTGCCACACGAGGTTGTGGCCGCGCACGCGCATGCCGTGGGACCGGGCGAACTGGACGATCCGGTCGCCCGGCCCGAAGTTGTACGTGCCGGGGGACGGCTCGACGGTGTCCCACTTCATCTCGTTGGCCGGGGTCAGCATGTCGAACTGCGCCCCGGCGACGGCGGTCTCACCGGCGGCGTTGAGGTCGCCGCCCTCCAGCGCGGTGCCGAAGTACCGGCCGTTCGCTTCCGCCGCCGCCTTCAGCGTGCTGCCGGCGGCCGCGGCGGGGGTGGTCGCGGCCAGCGCGCCGGTCGCGAGCACCAGCGCCAGGACCAGTGCGGCGGTCCAGGCACGGTGCATTCCGATCAGAATCCTGCGAAAGGGCATGGTCGACCTCCAGGGTCGCTCCGGGGGGGAGGGAGGTGAACACCCGCGTGGGCAGCGGGTCATGGCGCGCGAATGATGACGGTGGTGGGCCGTCGGTTCGGGGGAACGGGAGCATCGAAGCGGTGGGCTGTGCTCCCGCGGCTAGGTAACTCGGAGTGTGCGGGACGCGTCAATACGCGGTTGAATGTTTCGACGATATTTCGGAAATATTCGGGTCCCGAAGGGCAGCCCTTGGCCCCGGCTCCGCGGGTGCGCAGAGCCGGGGCCCGGTGGGGTGCGGGCTCAGCCGCCCGGGTTCACCGTCGGGAACAGCTGGGCGAAGGCGTCGAAGGCGGTGGCGATGTCCGCCTCGGCCCAGAACCGGTGGTAGCTGAAGGTCGGCGCGGCGCCGCCGTTGAGGTAGGTCTGCACCTTGGACCACTGCGGGTCGCTGGTGTACCAGGGGCGGATGGAGAGGAAGGTGTTGCTGGCCGAGCTGATCTTGGTGCCGTCCGGGTAGGTTCCGGTCCAACCGGGCGGGACGTACAGGCCCGCGTGGGTGGTCGGCGAGTAGGCCTGCGTGAAGCGACTGTAGTCCGTGCGGGTCTCGGCGGCCGAGTAGCCCAGGCCGTCGGTGTACTTGGCGTGCAGGGTGTCCAGGATGTTCTGGGCGAACTTCCGGGCGCTGCTGCTGCCGGACTTGGCCGCGTAGTACGCGAGGGTCTTGGCGAGCGAGCCGGCCACGCCGACGTCGGTGGCGGTGCCGCTCGCAGTGACGTGCAGGCCCGCGTTGCCGCCGGGGCTGGTGGCGCTCCAGGTGTCGGGCGCGCCGGTCCAGGTGAGCTTGTCGGGCGTGGTCAGGGTGCCGGTGGCCGGGTCGGCCTTGGCGACGGACATCGCCCAGGGGACCCACTTGTCGAGGATGGCCTTCGCCCGGCTGTCGCCGGTGGCGTAGTAGTACTCGGCGAACCGCTCCATCGACCAGGTCTGGAATCCGAACCACTGGTTGGAGGCCGGGTCGTGGTACTCGGGCTGCCAGTCGTAGTACAGGCCGTAGAAGGTCGGGTCGCCCGCCGGCGGGGCCGCGTCGTCGCCGTAGTTCCCGCCCCAGCTGTTGGTGGCGCCGCCGGCGATGCCGCCCTCGGTGGACTGCAGCCACTGGAAGAACTGGAGCTGCTTGTCGAGACTGCCCGCCCAGTCGGTGGCACCGCTCGGCGAGAGCGGTTTCAGGCCGGGGTCGTTGGCGAGCACCCAGGCGGCCATCGGGTTCTGGTAGCCCTGGTGGGCGGCGGACCCGGAGATCCGCCAGGACCAGCCGCCGTCGGCCGCGCCGCCCCAGGCGAAGTACCAGGTGAGCAGGCCGAGTTGCTCGTTCGCCTTGGAGGTGCCACCCGGGCAGGCGGTGGAGCCGAGGCAGTTGCCCGCCTGCTTGAAGTACTTGTCGTAGAGCGAGTAGCGCAGGTAGTCGCCGAGCTTGGCGGCCTTGGCGAGCGTCGCGCTGATCGCCGCGCTCTTGCCCTGCGACTTGGCGAACTGCTCCGCCCAGTAGGCGGCCTGGACCAGCCGGGCGTCGGCGTCGGGTGCGTCGGTGTACTTGTACTGCTTGCTGAAGGAACCGCCGCCGTCGTTGAACAGGCTGAGGAAGCCGGAGCCGCTGCTGCCGTACTTGAACACGTCGCAGTCGGGCTGCGGCACGGTCTCCCAGACCGACTCCTCCGGGCCGCGCTGGAAGGTGTTAATCAGGCTGGGCTTGGTGGTGCCGTCCCCGCACTGGCCGAAGCCGTACTTGTTGTCGGTGTCCAGCAGCCAGGCCGGGGCGTACACGTCCGGGCTGTTGTAGGTGCTCTTCAGCTCGGCGGAGAGCGGGTCGGTGCCGACCGGCACGCCGCTGTTCAACTTCACCGGGTACTGGTCGGGTTGGGCCTTCTCGGCGCCGTACGTGCCGGGCTTCGACGGGTTGTAGGTGCTCTGGCCGGGCTGCTGGGCGTGGCTGGGGATCAGGTAGGTCTCCAGGTTCGTCCAGGCGTTGTTGAAGGCCGTCCAGTCCCCCGTGACCCGGCCGTAGTCGGCCTCCAGCCACAGCCAGTAGCTGTACGTCTCGGAGGTGGTCTCGTGGCCGTAGTCGGGGGCCTCCACGACCAGGGTCTCCACCGAGTGGTACGGGATGCCCTGCGGGCTGAAGTAGCCGTTCGCCGGGTTCTTGATCTTGCTGTACAGGTCCAGGAAGTACTGGTCGTACCCGGACGTCTTCGCCGCCTCGGTCACCGTGACGGCACCGGAGCCGAAGCCGGTCGCGGAGGCGGTGAAGGTGGCGGTGCCGCCGACCTGGCCGGCGTCGGTGCCGGCCGCGACGGTGACGGTCTGCGGCACGTTCCAGTTGGCCGGGGTGAAGGTGAGGGCGGCGCCGGACGTGACGCTCAGGTCCGGGTCGCTGCCCGAGCGGGCCACCGTCACCGTGGTGTCGGCGGCCGGCGCCTGGGAGAGCGCGACGGTGAAGGTGCCGCTGCTCCCCTGCTGGACGGCGAGCGTGGCCGGGCTGACCAGGACGCTCGGCCCGGCCACCTTGATCGCGACCGGGCTGGAGGTCGTGGTGGCGCCGGTGTCGTCGGTGACGACCGCGGTGACCGAGTAGTCGCCCGCCGCCACGTTCGCCCAGTCGGCGGTGTACGGCGCGGTGGTGGCGGTGCCGACCAGGGTGTTGGTCCCGGCCGAGGTCGAGGCGTAGAACTCGACCTTCGAGACGGCGCCGTCGGCGGCCGCGGCGGCGGACAGCTTCACGGTGGAGCCCGGGGTGAAGGTCTGCCCGGCGGTCGGGGAGGTGAGCGAGACGGTCGGCGGCTGGTGGGCACCACGGCAGGTGGTGCCGTTGACGGTGTAGGTGGTGGGGGCGGTGTTGGGGCCGGTGTAGTTGAAGTTGGCGCTGGTGGTGTAGGTGGCGCCGGGGTTGATGGTGGGGGCGTAGTCGGGGTTGGTGACGGTGACGGTTCGTCCGGTCTGGGTCCAGGTGCCGTTCCAGCCGTTCTGGAGGGTCTGGTTGCCGGGGTAGGTGTAGCCGAGGGTCCAGCCGTTGATGGGGGTGGTGCCGGTGTCGGTGATGGTGAGGTTGGCGGTGAACCCGCTGCCCCAGTCGTTGACGGCGTAACTCACGCCGCACGAAAGGCCGGTGGCCGCTCCTGCGGCGGGCGCGGTGAGGGCGCCGCCCGCCGCGCCGAGCAGGGAGAGTACGGTGGCCGTCGCGGTGATGGTGAGCCGGTTGCCCCTGGCACGCAGGGCTTTGCGTCGCATGTGCGTCCTCCAGATGGGTGGGGTTACCGCCACGCGGGTGGGAGTGCGCGGCGGACGGAGGTGTGGCGTCATCGTGGGGTGGAGCGCCCGGCTTGGGAAGCGCCCGCCGTGCCCGACGGTGCCGACCGGCGGGCCCGCCGCGGGCCGGACCACGGCGGCGACCAGCGGCGGGAGCCCGGCCCCGGAGCGGTCGGCCGGACCACCGCGGCGTGTAAGTTTCAGCGCTCCCATGGGAGCGCTCCCGCGACTATTGACGGCGTTTCACGGACCCTGGCTTGATGTGAAGGGATCGCCGCGCCCCGATCTGGGCGCGTTCCCACCCGATTCGGCGATCCCGTCAGGACTCCCACCCCTTCGAAAGGACCCGGACGTGCCCCATCCCGTCCTGCGTCGTCTACGCACGGCAGCGGCCGCCTCGCTGCTCGGCGTCACCGGCCTGCTGCCGAGCATCGGCGCCGCCACCCCCGCGCACGCGGCCACCGTCCACGTCGCCAACCCCTTCGCCGGGGCGACCGGCTACCTCAACCCCGACTTCACGGCCGAGGTCAAGGCCCAGGCATCCGCCGACGGCGGGGCCCTGGGCACGCTCGAAACCCAGGTCGCCGCCAACCCCACCGCCGTCTGGATGGACCACATCGGCGCGATCGCCGGGGACGGCGGGCGGCTCGGCCTCCAGGCCCACCTCGACCACGCGCTCGCCCAGCAGCAGGGCAGCACGCCGGTCGTCTTCCAGGTCGTCATCTACGACCTGCCCGGGCGGGACTGCGCCGCACTCGCCTCCAACGGCGAACTCCCCGCCACAGCCGCCGGGCTGACCACGTACGAGACCCAGTACATCGACCCGATCGCGGCCGTCCTGGCCAACCCCAAGTACGCCGGCATCCGGGTCGCGGCCGTCATCGAGCCGGACTCCCTGCCCAACGCGGTGACCAACCAGTCCAAGCCGACCTGCGCCGCCGCCACGCCGTACTACGAATCGGGCATCGAGTACGCGCTCAACAAGCTGCACGCGATCCCCAACGTGTACAACTACCTGGACATCGGCCACGCGGGCTGGCTCGGCTGGTCCAACAACATGGTGCCGGCGGGCCGGGAGTACGCCAAGGTCGCGCAGGCCACCACCGCCGGGTTCGCCAGCATCGACGGCTTCGTCAGCGACACCGCCAACACCACGCCGCTCTCCGAGCCGTTCCTCCCCAACGCCGAGCTGACCGTCGGCGGGCAGCCGCTCAAGTCGGCCAACTTCTACCAGTACAACCCCGAGTTCGACGAGTACCACTACGACACCGCGATGTACTCCACCCTGGTGTCCAACGGGTTCCCCAGCACCATCGGGATGCTGGTCGACACCTCGCGCAACGGCTGGGGCGGCCCCGCCCGGCCCACCGCGCTCAACTCCGCCCCCGGCACGGTGGACGGCTACGTCGCGGCCAACAAGGTCGATCAGAAGCACTTCCGGGGCAGCTGGTGCAACATCAACGGCGCCGGCATCGGCGCACGTCCGCAGGCCCAGCCGTACGGCGCGGGCAGCCCGATCATCGCGTTCCTCTGGGTCAAGCCTCCGGGCGAGTCGGACGGCGACTACCCGACCGCCTCCCACCCCCACGGTGACCCGCACTGCGACCCGAACGGCACCCAGAGCGACGGGAACGGCAACACCTACCCCACCGACGCCATCCCCGGCGACAACGTCCCGGCCGGCCAGTGGTTCCCCACCCAGTTCCGGCTGCTGGTCCAGAACGCCTACCCCGCGTTCACCGGCTCCGGCGGCTCCACCGGCCCGACCGCGCCGAGCGGACTGACCGTCACCGGCACCACCAGCACCAGCGTGTCGCTCAGCTGGACGGCCGCCACCGGTCCGGCCGGCGTGACCGGCTACTCGGTCTACCGCAACGGGACCAAGGTCGCGACCGTGACCGGCACCGGCTACACCGACTCCGGGCTCTCCCCCGCCACCGCCTACCAGTACACCGTCACCGCGCAGGACGCGGCCGGAAACGTCTCCCCGGCATCCGCCGCGGTGACCGGCACCACGGCGGCGGCACCGGGCGGCGGTGGCAACGGCTGCTCCGCCACCTACGCGGTCGGCAACGACTGGGGCAGCGGCTTCACGGCCGGTGTGACCGTGGCCAACACGGGCACCGCGGCGACCAAGTCCTGGACGGTCACCTGGAGTTGGGGCGGTAACCAGCAGATCACCAACAGCTGGAACGCCATCACCGCGCAGAGCGGCGCCACCGTCACGGCCGCCAACCAGACCTACAACGGCACGCTGGCGCCGAACGCCACCACCAGCTTCGGCTTCCAGGCGAGCTACTCGGGCGGCAACACCGCCCCGACCCTGACCTGCACCGCGAGCTGACCTCCCCCGGGCCGGGGCCGCGCCGGCGGGGGCCGCGCCCCCCCCCCCCCCCGCGGCCGCCGCCCCCCCGGCCCCCCCCCCCCCCCCCCCCCCCCCCCCCCCCCCCCCCCC
>NZ_JBEOSA010000075.1:0-44046 GCF_040302625.1 Kitasatospora sp. NPDC097643
CCGCGATGGCCCGCGCCGAGTCGGTGTTCGCGCTCTCCAACGGGCACATCGGCCTGCGCGCCAACCTGGACGAGGGCGAGCCGCACGGCCTGCCCCGGCGGGCCGGACTCTTTCTGCGCTTCGGGCCGGGTCCTGCGGTTCAGCCCAGGTCGGAGGTCCGCCCGGGGGCGTCCGGCCGGCCCTCCTCGATCCGCCGCAGCATCCGGGCCAGCAGCGTGGACAGCACGGTCCGCTCGAAGCCCGTGACGTCCTGGAGCAGCTCCTCCTCGAACACCGCGGCCATCCGCATCGACTCCAGCCACTTGTCGCGGCCGTTCTCGGTCAGCTCGATGATCACCCGCACCCGGTTGGACTCGTCCCGCTCCCGGGTGACCAGGTCCTCGGCCACCATCCGGTCGATCCGGTGCGTCATCGCGGCCGGGGTGAGCCCGAGCCGCTTGGCCAGCTCGCCGGGCCCCAGCCGGTACGGGCTGCCGGACACCACCAGCGCCTTGAGCACCTCCCACTCGGCGGAGGTGATTCCCAGCACAGTCAGCTGACGGTCGTAGGCCACCCCCATCCGCCGGGCGACCCGGGACAGGGTCTGCACGATGGTCTCCACCTGGGGGTCCACGGTGGGGAATTCCCGCTGGTAGACGGCCACCTGCTCGGCGATGCCGAGCTCCTTGGCGGAGGCCGGCGCGGGCTTGTCCGTAGTCATGGGCACCAGTGTCGCACGGGGGGTGCAGATCTTAAGCCTTTGACTCCGCACTCTTCCGGTGCTAAGACTTTATCTCGTCAAACTTTAGCTCTGAAATCTTCTGGACTTAAGAGTATCCAGTTGAAGCCAGGAAGGGATGTGCACGGTGATCGGCACGGTGAAGCAGCAGAGGCAGCAGCGACGTACGGCGGGCGGCCCGCTGCGCCGCGTCCAGATCGGTAACGCGCTCAGCGCGTTCGGCAGCGGGTTCACGATGCCGTACATGTTCGTGTACGTGGACCAGGTGCGCGGGCTCGGCTCGCTGGCGGCCGGGATGGTGTTCACCGTCTTCGCGCTGGCGGCGCTCGCCGTCCTCCCGCTCACCGGCCGCGGGATCGACAAGTACGGTCCCCGTCCCGTCCTGCTGGCCGGCACCGCCCTCGCCGCCACCGGTGCGTTCGCCTTCGGCCACGCCACCGGTACCCCGGGCCTGCTGGTCTCCTCCTTCCTGTTCGGCGCGGGTGTCACCACCTGCCAGCCGGCGCTCGCCACGATGATCGTCCGCTGCTCGACGGCCGCGACCCGCGCGCACGCCTTCGCGCTGCAGTTCACCCTGGTCAACCTGGGTATGGGCATCGGCGCGCTGGTCGGCGGGCAGATCGTGAACGTCGCCGACCCGGCCAGCCTGACCCGGCTGTTCACCATCGAGGCGGCCACCTTCCTCGGCCTGGCCCTGGTCGCCGGCACCGCCCGGATGCCCGCGGCCCCGCTGACCCTGGTCCACGGCAAGCAGGACGGCCCGACCGGCCTGCGCGCCCTGGTCGCCGACAAGGCGATGCTGCGGCTCTGCCTGCTCGCCGGGCTGATCTTCTTCACCTGCTACGGCCAGTTCGAGTCCGGCGTCGCGGCCTTCGCCACCGACACGGTCGGCACCGCGCCCTCCACCCTGGGCTTCGCGATCGGTGCCAACGCGCTGACCATCGTCGTCCTGCAGATGTTCATGGTGAAGATCACCGCGCGCCGCCGCCGCACCACCGCGATGGCCGCCGCCGGTGTGGTCTGGCTCGGCGCCTGGGCGATGGCCCTGGTCGCCGGCCTGATCCGGACCGAGACCATGGCCGCCACGGTCGCGATCGTCTCGATCTACGCCCTGTTCGGTGTCGGCGAGTCGCTGCTCGCCCCCACCATGGGCCCGATCGTCGCGGACCTCGCCCCGGCCCGGCTGCTCGGCACCTACAACGCCGGGTACGCCCTGGTGAAGCAGATCGCCATCGCGGTCGGCCCGGCCGTCGGCGTGCTGCTGGTCGGCTCCGGCACCTGGCCGCTCTACCTGGCGGCCATGGCGGGCTCCACGCTGCTGATCGTCGCCATGGCGCTGCGGCTGCGCCCGCACCTCACGCCGGAGCAGGACAACGCGGCCCCGGCCGTGGTCCGCACCCCCCTGCCCGTCCGGGAGCTGCAGACCGCCGCGTGAGTCAGGGCAAACAGGACAACCGTACGGGCGCCGACCGGATCACCTGGTCGGCGCCCGTCGCGCTTGGTTTCGCGACCAGCGCGGCCTAGGGTCAGTGCCTGTTGACCGTCCGGCCCGCCCGGCCCGGCGGCCACGGGTACCACGGCAGACCCAGGAATCGGCGAGGCGATGACCCAAGCGGCGCTCACGCACCCCCCGGCGGCCCCGGCCCCGGAAGCCCCCGCACCGGCCCCGCGCTGGCGGAACCCCTGGGCCGCCAGACACGCCGGCTGGTTGGGGCCGATCGGCGTCGCGCTCTTCGCCGGGCTGCTGCGGTTCTGGAACCTCGGCCACCCGAACGCCTTCGTCTTCGACGAGACCTACTACCCCAAGGACGCCTGGTCGCTGCTCCAGCAGGGCTACGAGGGCAGCTGGCCGGACCACGCCAACGCCGACATCCTGGCCGTCCCGCAGACCGCCCCGCTCACCTCCGCGCCCGAGTTCATCGCCCACCCGCCGCTCGGCAAGTGGGTGATCGCCGTCGGCGAGCAGCTGTTCGGCCTGCACCCGTTCGGCTGGCGGTTCATGACCGCCCTGCTCGGCACCGTCACCGTCCTGATGCTGGCCCGGATCGGCCGCCGGCTGTTCGGCTCCACCCTGATCGGCTGCACCGCCGCGCTGCTGATGGCCGTCGACGGCCTCCAGCTGGTGATGAGCCGGGTCAGCCTGCTCGACGGCGTCCAGATGTTCTTCGTGCTGGCCGCCTTCGGCAGCCTGCTGATCGACCGTGACCACGCCCGCGCCCGGCTCGCCGTCGCGGTCGCCGACCGCCGCGGCGACACCGTCCGCCTGGGCGCGCGACCCTGGCGGATCGCCGCCGGGGTGTTCGTCGGCGCGGCCTGCGCGGTCAAGTGGAACGGCGTGATGGTCCTCGCCGCCTTCGGCATCCTGACCGTGCTGTGGGACCAGTCCGGCCGCCGCTGGGCGGGTGCCCGCCGGCCCTGGCGCTCGATGCTGCGCCACGACGCCGTCCCCGCCTTCCTGGCCATGGTCGGCTCCGCCCTGGTGGTGTACGTCGGCGCCTGGAGCGGCTGGCTGTTCAGCGGCCGGGGCGGCGAGGGCGGGTACGACCGGCACTGGGCCGACGGCCGGGACGGCCTCTCCCCGGACAGCGTCCTCGGCATCCCGCTGCCGCAGGTGTCGATGAGCTGGGTGCCCGCGCCGCTGCGCAGCCTCTGGCACTACCACGGGCAGATGTACGACTTCAACACCGGTCTGAGCACCCCGCACACCTACCAGTCCAACCCGTACAGCTGGCTGGTCGACGCCCGCCCGGTCTCCATGTACTGGGAGCAGGTCCCGACCGGGCAGCACGGCTGTACCGCCTCCGGCGGCTGCGCGGCGCAGATCCTCGGCCTCGGCACCCCGCTGCTGTGGTGGACAGCCTGCTTCGCGCTGGTCTACCTGCTGTGGCGCTGGTTCTTCCGCCGGGACTGGCGCTCGGGCGCCGTGCTGTGCGCCGTCGCCGGGATCTACCTGCCCTGGTTCCAGTACCAGGAGCGGACCGTCTTCTCCTTCTACATGGTCGTCCTGGTGCCGTTCCTCTGTCTGGCCGTCGCGCAGATGCTCGGCGCCCTGCTCGGCCCGGCCGGTTGCAGCCCCGAGCGGCGCCGGATCGGCGCCGCCGCGGCCGGGCTGATCGTGCTCGCGATCGTCGGCTGCTTCGCCTTCTTCTACCCGCTGTACACGGCGGAGGTGATCCCGATGTCGTCCTGGCAGGACCGGATGTGGTTCACCAGCTGGATCTGAACCGCGTGGCGCCTGCGCCGTCCGCGCCCTTCGCGGCCCCGGCCGGTCAGCTGCTGCCGGTCACCCCGGTGCTCGGGGTGGTCACCGCCGTGCTGCTGCTGGCCGCCGTGGCGGTCGCCGGGTGGGGGCTGCTCGGCCACGGGCGCGCGGTGCTGCGGGCCGGGCTGCGCGCGGTGGTGCAGCTGGCAGCCGTCGCCGCGGTGATCACCTGGGTGGTCGGCTCGCTCTGGTGGTCGGCGCTGTTCGTGCTGCTGATGTTCTCGGTCGCGGTGCGCACGGCCGGGCGGCGGATGACCCCGGGCCCCGGCTGGGTCTGGGCGGCCGCCCCGATCGGCGCGGGGGTGCTGCCGGTGCTGGCCCTGCTGCTGGCGGTCGGACTGCTGCCGCCCAAGGGCCTGTCCGTCATCCCGGTCGCCGGGATCCTGATCGGCGGCGCGCTGACCGCCACCTCGCTGGCCGGGCGGCGCGCCCTGGACGAGCTGCGGCAGCGACGCGGCGAGGTGGAGGCGGCGCTGGCGCTCGGCTTCGAGGAGCGCGACGCCCGGCTGGAGATCTGCCGCACCGCCGCCGCCACCTCGCTCGTGCCCGCCCTCGACCAGACCCGCACGGTGGGCCTGGTCACCCTCCCCGGTGCCTTCGTCGGCATGCTGCTCGGCGGCGCCTCGCCCACCCAGGCCGGGGCGGTGCAGCTGTTCGTGCTGATCGGCCTGCTGGCGGTGGAGTCGACGGCGGTCGTGGTGGTGCTGGAGCTGGTCGGCCGCGGGCTGGTGACCGCCGGGGCGCCGGGCGGCGTCGGGTACCCTTGAGCACGTTGAAGGGGAGTAGCCCTCCACCGGACCGTCGACATACTGGCCCTCCAGGGCCCGGCGCCCGGGGCACCCGTCCCAGCGGGGCGGTGCCGGCGAGACCTTCGGCCGCAGTGCTGTGACCATTTCCAGTGCTGTCGGGCCGAAGCGTCCCCTGACGGACCTGCGGAGGCCGGGCAGCCCGACCGAGGACCTCTCTGATGAGTCTGACCGTTGCCGCGTTGACCTTCGGCATCATCTTCCTGGCCGAACTGCCGGACAAGACCGCGCTGGCCAGCCTGGTGCTGGGGACCAAGTACCGCGCGGCGTACGTGTTCGCGGGCATCGCCGCCGCCTTCGCCGTCCAGGTGGGCCTCGCGCTCGCCGCCGGGCACCTGCTCTCGCTGCTGCCGCACCGCTGGGTGGAGGGCGTCACCGGGGTGCTGTTCCTGGTCGGCGCGGCGATGCTGCTGTTCCACGGCGGCGGTGACGAGGACGGGCACGCCGCCAAGGAGCCGTCCTCGAACGGCTTCTGGAAGGTGGCCGGGGCGAGCTTCGTGGTCGTCGCGGTCGCCGAGTTCGGCGACCTGACCCAGATCATGACCGCCAACCTGGCCGCCAAGTACGCCGATCCGCTGGCCGTCGGCCTCGGCTCGTGGCTGGCGCTGTGCGCGGTCGGCGGGCTGGCCATCGTGGGTGGGCAGAAGCTGCTCAAGCACGTGCCGATGAAGCTGATCGTCCGGGTGGCGGCGACGGTCATGGTGCTGCTGGCGGGCGTCAGCATCGTCCGGGCGATCACCGGGTGACGGCCGGCCGGGCGGGCCGGTGGGCCCTCAGCAGCCCGGGTCGGCCTCCAGGACGGCCCGGGTCTTGGGGCCGTAGATGTTGTTCTCGCCCTTGATCCGGTTGTAGCGCTGGTAGTCGGCGAGCACCGACTGGGTCCAGTAGTCGAAGGTGCCGGTGATCAGCGACTTGTCGACAAGTCCGCAGTCGGCGGCCCAGAGGCGCTGCTGCATGTCCTTGACGTCCGCCCCGGTCATCCCGAGCTGGAGCACCCGCACGGTCGGGGTGGGGGTGGGCGTGGGGGTGGGGGTCGGCGTGGGAGTGGGGGTGGGTGTCGGGGTCGGGGTGGGGGTCGGCGCGGGGGCCGGGGCCGCCGGGGGCGCCGCCTGGGTGGTGGTCGGCGGCGCGACCTGGGTCGGGGTGGCCGTCCTGGTCGGGCTCGGCTTGGCCGTCCTGGTCGGCGTGGGGGTCGGCGTGCTGCTGGTCGGCGGCGCCGCGCTCGGGACCGGCGGCGTCGGGGTCGGCGGGTCCACCGGCGCCGGCGCCAGGGTGGTGGTCGGCAGCGGCTGCGCCTGGCGGCCCGACGACTCCTTCGCGGGCGTCAGGGCGTACGCCAGGCCCACGGTGAGCGCCAGCAGCCCGGCGCCCGCCCCGGCCACCAGCAGCTTGTGCCGGGCGAACGGGTTGCGGCCGGACTGCTCGGCCGCCCGTCTCGCCGCCCGGCCGCCGGCCGACTGTTCGCCGGAGGGGCCGGACACCGCGTCATCGGCGGTGTGGAAGGGGAAGAAGCCGAGGTCGTCGCCGGGGCCGGGAGGCGCCTGGTCCGCCCCCGGGGCCTGCGGGGGCATTGCGGCGGCGTACGCGCCCGGCCCGGACGGGGGCATCGGCGGCAGCACGGTGGTGGCGTAGGCGTCGGCGTCCGGCCCGAGCGGGGGAGTGACGGGGTGCGGGCCGGCGGCGTGGGCGCTGACGGGGTGCGCACTGACGGGGTGGGCGCTGACGGGCTGTTGCGCGGGCGCGGCGGCCATGACGGGCGGCAGGACCGTGGTCGCGAACGGGTCCACCGCCGGGGCGTCCGCCGACGGCGCCCCGGCCACCTGGGCGGCCACCTGACCGGCCGCCAGCGGCACGTACGGGCGGACCAGCGGCGGGCCCTCCAGGTGCGGGAGGACGGCGGTTTCGGCCAGGCTCGGGTCCGGGAGGCAGCCGCACCCGGTGGAGCGTGCGGTGCCGCACGTCGGGCAGTGCTGGTCCGGCATCGGCCGGTCCTCCTCGGTTCTCGGGCTCTCGGGCGCGCTCGCCGGGTGGCCCGGGGCGCACGATCGCGCCTGATTATGCAGGACGTCCCGGAGGGTGGACAGGGGCGTCCGGCCGCTCGTGGTGAGGTTGTGCCGGTTGGTGGTGGTTGGCACCTGATGAACGGTCGGTGCGCGGCGGAGGGTATCCGTGCTTACGTTCGGCTCAACCCGGCGGAGCAAAACCGGGCAATTCTGACAGCATGGTGAGCTGGGAGTGATCGTCCGCCCGGGCCCTGCCCCCCACGCGGCGGCCCGCGACCCTACGGAGACGCCATGACGGATCCGCTCGCCGCGTCCGACCGGGGCCCGGCGTACGAACCCGGCCCGCCGGAGGTCACCACCCCCAACCTCTGGGTGCCGATCGGCGCCCTGCTGCTCGCGATGCTGCTCGCCGCCCTCGACCAGACCATCGTCTCCACCGCGCTGCCCACCATCGTCAGCGACCTCGGCGGCCTGGAACACCTCTCCTGGGTGGTGACCGCCTACATGCTGGCCTCCACCGCCGCCACCCCGCTCTGGGGCAAGCTCGGCGACATGTACGGCCGGAAACGTTTCTTCCAGGCCTCGATCGTCATCTTCCTGCTCGGCTCCGTCCTCTGCGGCATCGCCCAGAACATGGGCGAGCTGATCGCCTTTCGCGCGCTCCAGGGCCTGGGCGGCGGCGGGCTGATGGTGCTCTCCCAGGCCATCGTCGGCGACCTCGTCTCACCCCGGGACCGCGGGAAGTACCAGGGCCTGTTCGGTGCCGTCTTCGGCGTCACCAGCGTCCTCGGGCCGCTGCTCGGCGGCCTGTTCGTGGACCACCTCAGCTGGCGCTGGGTCTTCTACGTCAACCTGCCGATCGGCGCCGTCGCCCTGGTGGTGATCGCCGCCGTGCTGCACGGGCAGGAGGTGCGGCGCGAGCACCGGATCGACTACCTCGGCACCGCGCTGATCGCGGCCGTCGCCACCTGCCTGGTGCTCATGACCTCGCTCGGCGGCACCACCTGGGACTGGAACTCCTGGCAGATCACCGGACTCGGTGTGCTGGGCGTCGCCCTGCTGATCGCCTTCGTGCTGGTCGAACGGGTCGCCGTCGAACCCGTCCTGCCGCTGCGGCTGTTCCGCTCACGGACCTTCAGCCTGGTCGCGGTGATCTCCTTCGTGGTCGGCTTCGCGATGTTCGGCGCGCTCACCTACCTGCCGACCTTCCTCCAGGTCGTCATGCAGGTCTCGCCCACGCTCTCCGGCATCCACATGCTGCCGATGGTGCTCGGCATGCTGGTCACCTCGATCGGCTCCGGCCAGATCGTCGCCCGCACCGGCCACTACCGGGTCTTCCCGATCGCCGGGACGGCCGTCACCACCGTCGGCCTGCTGCTGCTCTCCCGGCTCGACGAGCACACCGGGACCTTCGAGATGAGCTGCTACTTCCTGGTCTTCGGCCTCGGCCTCGGCCTGGTCATGCAGGTGCTGGTGCTGATCGTGCAGAACTCCGTCGGCTACCAGGACCTCGGCGTCGCCACCGCCGGCGCCACCTTCTTCCGCTCCATCGGGGCCTCCTTCGGCGTCTCGATCTTCGGCACCGTCTTCGCGAGCGGGCTGAACGACCGGCTCGCGGACGTGCTCGCCGGGATCCCGCTGCCGCCCGGCTTCCACCCCGAGGCCATCACCTCCGACCCCCGGGTGATCGCCCAACTGCCGCCCGCCGCCCAGGCCGGGGTCTACCACGCGTACGCCGAGTCGATCACCCGGGTCTTCCTCTACGCGGTGCCGGTCACGGTGCTCGCCTTCGTGCTCTCGCTCTTCCTGCGCGAGCAGAAACTGCGCACCACCGTCACCGCCCCCGACCTCAGCGAGTCCATCGGGCTCAACCCGGTCGAACGCTCCTCGCTGGACGAGATCGCCCGCGCCCTGTCCGTGCTGAGCACCCGCGAGGCCCGGCGCGACCTCTTCCGGCGGATCACCGCCACCGCCGGGCTCGACCTCAAACCCGCCTCCAGCTGGCTGCTCCTCCAGATGCACCAGCACGGCTCGGTCGAACCCGCCGAACTCGCCGAACGCCGGGTCGTCCCGATCGCCGTGGTCGAGGAGGCCGTCCGCGAGGTCGAGGGCCGGGGCCTGGCGGCCCGTACGGGCGGCCTGCCGCTGCGGCTCACCGAACCGGGGGAGCAGGCCGCGTTGCAGCTCGTCGCGGCCCGGCGCTCCCAACTCGCCGAGCTGCTGGGGGACTGGGACGAGAAGCAGTACACCGACCTCGCCGAGCTGCTCAACCGGCTCAGCTCCGGGCTGTGCGCCGACCCGCGGGACCGCCCGGACCCGGTCGGGCCGGAGCCGCCGTACCGGGGCGAGGGGCGGTCGTTCTGACGGCGGGCGCGGGCGCGGGCGCGGCGGCTTCGGCTGCTGGGGGGCTGCTCGGGGCTGCTGGGGGCTGCTCGGGCGCTCGGGCCCCGCTCAGGCTTCCGAGGGCAGCCAGCCGTGCTGGACCGCCCGCACACCGAACTCGAACCGGCTGCGGGCGCCCAGCCGTTCCATCAGCTCCGTCGCCGTCCGGCGGGCCGTCCGCGGCGAGACCCCGAGCCGCTTGGCGATGGCGTCGTCCGTGAGGCCCTGCGCCAGCAGCCGGACGACCGTCGACTCCTGGGCGCTCAGCCCGCTCTCGTCCTTGGCCGCGCAGCCGTTCAACGGCTGCGCCGAGGCCCAGACGTGCTCGAACAGGGCGCAGAGCGCGGTCAGCGTGCCGTCCCCGGTCAGCACGACGGCGGCCGCGCCGGAGTTCTCGCTGTTCACCGGGATGACGGCGGCGCGGCGATCGAAGATGATCATCCGGGTCGCCAGCTCCGGGGCGGTCCGCACCTCGCCGCCCAGCCCGGCGAGCCAGTTGACGTAGGCCACGGTGGGCTGGTTGTTGCGCACGCTGTCCAGGTAGACGGTGCGCATCCGGATCCCGCGCTTCAGCAGGGCCTCGTCGTGCGGCTTGGACGCCTCGATGCTGGACTCGTTGTGCCCGCCGCCCGGGGCGAAGGTCATGATCTGGTCGGTCAGTTCGCGTGCCAGCCCGGCGATCCGGTCGCGGATCGCGTCCAGGCCGGTCAGCTGTTCCACGCCCGGGTGGGCGGCGCGGGGGGTGAGGTCGGCGAAGTCGGCGATCAGCTGGGCCGCCGCCGCCCGTGAGGCCTCGATGCGGAGCTGCTGGGCGGCCAGCTCGGTCCGCTGGCGGGCCATCAGCAGTTCCAGGCCGACCTCGGGCGAGACCGCCCGCAGTTCGCCCTCGTGCTCGTACGACGGCCTGATCAGGGCCAGTTCGCTGAGCAGGTCGAGGGTGCGTCGGATCTCGTCCTCCGGCACGCCCAGTCGTTGCGCCAGTGCGGCCACCCCGTCGCGGGGATGCGCGAGCATCGTGCGGTAGAGCGCCTCCGCGGTGGCGTCCAGTCCGATTGCGGCGAGCACAGCGGTTCCCCCCAGTGTGAACTCCGTGCGGGCAGTTTTAAAACGATCATCACACGAACGGAGTGCGGGCGGCCAGGCGCTTCCTTGGACGGTTCCGGCCAGGGACGGAACCGTCCCTCTTGGGCGTCTATGCGCGGCCCCGGGTGGTTTGGGAACGTCGCGCCATGCACCTCGTTCACGCGGCACTCAGACCGCCCTTCGCCGGCGCCGAACTCCCACCTGGCGTCCCCGAGTTCATCCGCACGACGGCTGACCCGAGGGAGCCGGTCGAGCACGTCTCGGTGCACCGGCGGGCGGACTCCACCACCGTGCTGGGCCTCTTCCTGGTGGCGGACCGCCTGGCGGACGCCGAGCGCCGGGCGGCCGAGGCCTGCCGTCGAGCCGTCGCGACCATGCCCGCCCTGGACGGCTGGACCGTCACCCGCGCCGAGGCCCCGCTGATCGCGCCCGTCCACGAGCGCCTGCTGTCCGCTTCCGGCCTCGGTGGACGGAACTGGCCAGGGCCGAATCCGTCCAGCCGACAGCCCTTTCGCCACCTCTGAGCTGCGACGAAAGTAGTTCTCGCCGGAGCAGTTCTCGCCGATCGGGGGAGACGCCCGGCGGGCAGCACCGGACGACGTGTCACCGCGGGACGCGCGACCGGAAATGCCCCTCATCCCAGCTCTCTCGCAAAGGATCGAACCATGCTGCGCACCAACCTCCGCAAGGCCGCCGCGGTCACCGCCCTCGCCCTCGCCGCGCTCGCCCCGGCCCTCGCCACCCAGGGCGGCGCTCAGGCCGGTGCTCAGGCCGGTGCCCAGGTCGTCGCGCAGTCCGTTGCGCCGGAGGACCGGGCCGCGGTCGTCGCCCCGTCCAACACCATCTGGGAGTAGCCGGATCCGGCATCGCGGCGAGCTGCTGCTGATCACGGAGGGCCGCTGCTGATCACGGCGCGCCGAACCAGCGGGGGGTGTCGAGGCGGAACGGGTCGCCGGGGGCGAGCCGGCGCAGGCCGTCCTCCACCTGGCGGAGCTGCTCCTCGCCGAGGGTGGCGGACCACTCGGCGCGCAGTTCGTCGAAGATCCGGGCCGAGCGGACCAGGCTGTCCACCCCCCGGGCGGTGAGCCGGACCACCTTGCGGCGGGCGTCGGCCGGGTCGCTGCCGCGTTCCACGTAGCCGAGCTGTTCGAGGCCCTCGATGGTCTTGCCCGCCGCCTGCTTGGAGACGCCGAGGCGGCGGCCGAGCTCGACGGCGGTGGTGCCGTCCGGCCCGATCGCCTGGAAGACGAAGCCGTGCATCGGGCGGAGGTCCGGGTGCCCTTCGCGGGCGAGGCGCTCGTGCAGCTCGTCGATGATCGTCCGGAAGGCGAGCAGCAGGCGCAGCGGCAGCTCGAAGCCCGGCGGGGGCGGTTCGCTTGACACGATAGACAACCTCATTGACCATATAGACAATCCGGTTGTCCATCTTAGGGGGTTCCTTCGCCATGCCTGTGATCCGTCACGCCGATGCCCGCCGCACCGAGACCCCGAACGCCGCCATGATCACCTGCGCCTCGCCCACCCAGGGCTCAACCTCCCTGGCGATGTGGCACGTTGACATGCCCGCCGACCGGCAGGGCCCGCTGCACGCGATGGACGTCGAGCAGATCTGGACCTTCCTGGACGGCTCCGCGTCCGTCGACCTCGCCGGGGAGACCCTGACGGTCGCCGCGGGCGACACCCTCGTCCTCCCCGCCGACCAGGCCCGGCAGATCTCCACCGCCACCGGCTTCACCGCCGTCGTCGCCTGCCCCTCCCCGGCGTACGCCTACAACCCCGACGCCGTCACCCCGGAAGGCGCCTGCGGCCTCGCCCCCCGCGACGCCGACCGGGTCCTCCCGCCGTGGATCGCCTGACCAGCGGCGTGTGAGGTGTAGCAGACTGCTCGGGAGCAACCCGAGCCGGCGGCCGTCGAGCGCCCCGGCAGGACGAGGAGGAACGCCATGTCCGTCGTCAAGATCAACGTACTTGTCAAGTCACCCACATAGACATGACCAGCTGATCGATGGGGGACAGGGCAGCACGGAGCCCCGGCGCCGGACCTGGCAGCAGGTGTACCAGGGGAGGTGTCGGGGCTCCGTTCGTGTTCAGGCTCGGATGGGCACCGGGTTCTCCGGGCTGTCCAGCCACACCATGTGGCCGTCCGGCGTCACGGTGAGCCCGAAGCGGTCGAACCCGGGGCGGTCCTGGTCGTCCCACCAGCGCCACGCCGCTTCCACCTCGTCCCAGAGGTTCCGGGGCCCGGACTGCACCACCTCGTAGTCGGTCCGGTCGGGTTCCCAATCAGCGGTTGCCCACGACGTGACGGCCGTGTCATGCAGCCACAGCGTGTAAGAGCCATCGGCGTACCGCTCGGTGAGCGGGAACGCTCCGGGAACCTGCACCCCAATGGCGAACATGGCCAGCCACCCGCCCACGTCGTCCGGAGACAGCGCCGTTTCGGACTTGGCCCCGCCAGCCGGCCAGGGGCTTGAGAGGTACGTCAGGCTGTTCGGGCGGGGCGCGCGCTGCTGGCGCAGCCGCATGAACGCAGAGGACCCGACGAACCGGCCGCTTGCCGTCCCGTCGTCGCCGACCGTGAGCCGCACCACGGCTTCCCCGCCGTACTCCGGGCCCCACGGCGCGACGATCACCCCGCCGGGCCGGGACTGCTCCACCCACGCATACGGCAGTCGCCCGACCGAACACGTGACGATCACCCGGTCATACGGGCCGCCCTTGGCATAGCCGTCCGCTCCGTCGCCGACCACGGGCGTGGGGGCGTATCCGGCCCGTGCGAGTCGGCGTTGAGCGCTGGCCGCGCTGTCCTCGTCCACCTCGACCGTGACGACGTTCCCGGACCCGACCTGGTGAGACAGCAGGGCAGCGTTCCACCCCGTACCGGTGCCGATCTCCAGCACTCGGCTACCATCCTCGACGTCCAGGGCAGCGAGCATGGAGAACACCATGGTGGGCATCGAGTTGGACGACGTGGGCACGGTTCCCCGGCCGTCTCCGCTGTGGTCGCCGTCGTCCCACTGAGTCGTGAGCGGCACGTCCGAGTACACGGCGTTCCACCACGCCTCCGGGGTCGTGTTGCGGCTGACCGCCTCGCCCTGGCGCACTCCGTCGCCCTGGCCCGGCCAGACCGTGTCAGGCACGAACAGGTGACGCGGCACGGCGTTGTACGGCCCCAGCCAGTCAGACGTTAGAGACCCGTTCGCGATCAGCGCGGAGGCCAGCCGGGTCCGACCGGCCTCCGCATCGTGCTTGTCGCTCACCGGCTACTTGCCGTCCGCCGGGCCCTTGCCGTCCGAGGTGTTGCCACCCTCGGAGGACCCGCCGCCACCGTGCTTGTTGCCGCTGCTGGAGTCGTCCTGCTGACCGCCACCGGTACCCGAACCGGTGCCGCCACCGTGCTTCCCGTCGAACGTAGGCATGGGCATGTGCTGTCCCTCCGTTTCTGCGTCGGCCCCGGGGCTTCCCGGGGCCGTCGTGCACTGTGCGGCCCGTCCCGGCCGAATCCTTCCCCAGGCGGCCGGGACGGGGATATGTGGGGCCCAATAGGGCCTGTGCTGAGCCGCTCACCAGGGCGCCGGGGCCGGTAGGCCGCCGTTGGGCTGCCCAGGGGGCCATCAGCGCCGGTACCGGCGGTTGGCATCCCTCACGCGGGCCAACAATGCTGCCCGGCGCTTCCACTCGCACGGAGTCAGTGGCTGGTCGGTGTGGTCCTCCGGTGTCAGTGGGGGACGCTCATCCGGCACCCTGGCCGGCTCGGCCTCCGTGGGGGCGCTCACGCGCTCAACTCCCCACGTACGAAGCAGAGTCCTTCCCTCGGCAGGGCGGGCTGCACGCCGGAGTCGGCGAGCACCCGAGCGGCAAACCGCCGCGACTCGCCGTCGATCAGTCGGCCGGTGAGTCGGGCGAACTCCGTGAGGCAGTCGGCGAGCGCGCGGGCGGTGTGGGCGCTACAGCCACCGATGTGGACATGCGCGCCGTCGGGCAAGCCGGTGGCCGCGTAGACCGGCGAGAGGCTGATCAGGGGTGGCAGTCCGGCCACCCTGATGGCCGTCTCCAGAGCTTCGGCTGCTTCCTCCGCCTCCGCGCGGAAGTGCCGCAGCCTCTCCGCCTCTGTCTCCAGCCCGCCCATACGACGCTCCCTCCGCCTTGTTGGTGAACAGGCTAGGGAGCACAGAGAGTTGGCCTCTACGATGTTCTACGAGATTGCACGCGCATCACCCGAGTGCATCAATCGCCGCCGTGATCAGAGCCCGAGCCTGGGCACCGTAGACCGCCATGCCGGACAGCTTCTGAAACGCGTTGAGGTACTGGGTGATCTCCCCCGGCGCGGTCACGGTGACGGCGGCGGTGAGGGTTTCCACCTGGGCCTGTTCGTTGTCGTAGACGCTGAACGTCTCCAGCGGCCAGATGTCCCGTTCGGCGCTGAACGGGATGACTCCCAGCGAGACGGCGGGCAGCGACATGACGGCCAGGAGATATCCGAGCTGCCCCGACATGGCGTCGGCGTCGCCGACGCGGTACCTGAGGACCGACTCCTCCACGATCACGGCGAAGCGATGATCTCCCTCTCGCAGGATGTGTGACCTGGCGAGCCGGGCGGAGACGGCGTCTGCCACGTCATCGGGTGTGCCGCGAAAGCGGGTGATGGAAGACAGCAAGGCCGTTGCGTAGCCGTGGTTTTGAAGCAATCCGGGGACCACCGTCGAGCAATAGACCCGGAAGACTCGGGTTCGCTCGAACAGCGGTACGTAGGAGTCCTGGAGTCTCTTGAGGCCCGTGCGCTGGAGACGCTTCCACTCCACGTACATCGAGTCGGCGGATCGGGACGCTGCAATCAGGTCGGCCGCCTGATCGTCCGCTCCGCAGAGTCGGCACCAGGTCCGAATGTCCTCGTCCGACGGCGGGGTTACGGCGTTGATGATCCGCGAGGACTTCGAGGGGTGCCAGCCGGCCAAGCGAGCCAGCTCACGCCCGTTGATCCCGGCGTCCCTGCAAAGGTCCCGAAGGCGGTCGGCGAGTGCCTTGCGCGCCGCCTGGACGCTGGAGGAAGGAGAAGTGGGCATGAGCTGGCTGTCCGGCGCTTCGTCGGTCAGATCCGGTAGTCGTCGTGCGGAATCGCGCGAGACCACACCGCTTCGAAGGCCGATGTACAGAGCTTCGCCACGGCAGGGTCCTCTGTTACTTCGTCGCCCAGGTAGACGCCCTCGCCCGAGAAGTGGCCGAAGCGCACAACCGTGTCATCGAACACCCAGAAGTCGTTTCCGGGCAGGGCGAGGTCCGACGCCTGGCGGCGAGGCAGCCACCGGATCTGTTCGCCCGCCGCCACGTTGGTGAACGTGCCTTCGTGGAGGTACTGCGTGTACTCGCTGACCGGCTCCGACACGATCCGCGCCCTGCGGATCACGACATCACGCGCTACCGCCTCGGACACGAGGTCAAGCCAAGGGCGCCACCAGGACGCGCGGTCGGCCGGGTTGTGGCGATGCCCCGCCCGCCAGGCGGAAAGTCGCGGTGCTTCGTCGGGATCAACGTACGAGTCCCGCATCTCAAGGTGGATCGCCGAGCGCTGAGCGGCGTTCAGAAGCTCAACGAACGTGGGTGCCTTCGGCGACATCAATAGCCTCCCTGAGGGCGGCAGCCATTCGGACAGGCAGCCGCAGCACGGTCTCACTTTCGGGGATAGGACCAGTCGCCAGGCACTCGGCCGTGGTCACCTCGTCCACCTTCCACCCCTGGATGACGAACTCCCCGGCGTCCTGGTCGACCCACACCGTCGGGCAGTTGGCCCCATCGGTGTTCGGGTCCTTGGCGATGAAGGTTAGTGCCATGGTTCCCTCCGTGCCTCGTTGGTTGCATGGATGTGCACGACACTCCACCCACGGTGACCCTGTAGTCAAGAGGCTACGGTCAGTTGATCACCGTGAGGGGGTGTACTCAGTCACGCACAGCTATGGCGGCAAACGGCGAAATGGCCCCCGCACCCGCCGCCCAGCAAGGGGAGGAGGGTGCGGGGGCCGCGTTGGTCCCGCTGACAGGTCAGCCGTTCAGCACGTTCGTGAGACGGGCCGCAGCCTTGCCGCCGAACAGTGCAATGCCGCAGTAGAACTCGATGCGGGTCCGGAACACAGGCTTGTCGTGTGCCTCGCCGAGATCGGTCACTTGGATGCCGCCGTTGGTCAGACCGGACACGCCCGCGTCAGCCTCGGAGGACCCGAAGCGGACGGCGTAGATGTCGCCGGTCTCCTTGCCGCCGGTTCCGACGGTCAGCGGGAGAACGTCCGTACCGTCGAGCTTCTGGCCGGGGTCGAGCATCGGAATGCCGTTCCACATGGTCGTTTCCTTGCCGTGGATTTCGGCAGTCGGCAGCTCGGCACCGCCCAGCCGGCGGAACCCGGAACGGATCTTCGCCAGGATTGCCGCGTTCATGTACAGCGCGCCGTTCTGGCCGGTGATCCCGCGAACCTGAGCGGTCAGCGCGTCGAGTGCATCAAAGAAGTCGTAGCCGTTGGCGACCGGACCCACGCCCTTTGCGTCAAGTACCTGCCGCCCAATAAGCCGCTTGCGCAGACCGTCGAAGCCAAGCGGATTCAGCGCGGTGTCACCGTTGAAGAACTGGTCCGAGAAGTGGACGGATGCAGCCTTGACCTTGAGGGTTTCCTGGATTGCGCGCTGGTCGTTGATGTCCCCGCGCGTCTTGACGATGAACTTGTCCACGTCGGAGTCGCCGCCGAGGATGGCCAGGGTTTCGATGCGCGGGCTGACCGCGCCGACGCTCTCCGGGTACGCCTCGTTGACGGCGCGGAAGGAGACGCCGGGCAAGGCGGACTCCTCGTTGTAGCGGTAGGAGGTCCCTTCGAACTCGATCAGCGGAAGTCGGTCAAGGATCGGGGATTCCTGGACGAAGGTTTCGACCACGCCGCGCTGGAGGTTCTCGGTCGAGAGCTTCGCGGATTCGGCAAGGGTCAGAGCCATGATTGTAAGTCTCCATTTTCAATGGTGGAATTCGGTGTCGGGTCTCAGCCCGCAGAAATGCTCAAATTGGCCGTACGAGTCTTTTGCCTCCCTGCCGCGCTGTGTGGGCAGGGGAGGGAGTCCCCCGCCTGGGGTCACCGCAGGTCAGGGCCTCGAACGGGCTTGACCTGCTCACTGGCCCAGCCTCCAGGCTGGTGAACAGCGGTCTCACGGCTGTGACACTGCGTACACAGCGGGCGGAGACGCGACCAGGCGTCCGGATCGGGCACGCCACGGGCGACCAGCGACCGACGCGACTCGGGGAAGTGATCAGCGACCACCGCAGCCCGAGCACAGAGCAGACACCACGGATGCGCGTAGAGGTAGGCCCGACGGATGCGGGGCCAGCGAGGACAGTACGCGCTACCGCCTGGTGTGCCTCGCTGTGCGTCTGCCTCGGCCTGGTGGCGCGGGCAGCGTCCGCCCGTGGTCAGCTCGGGGCAGCCCGGGACTGAGCACGGGGGCCGGGGTCTACGTGGCACGGAAAAGTCACTCCTTGTACTCCGAATTAGGTGTCAGAAATGGGGCTGAACCTGGAGGTATGGGTTGGACCGTGGGTTAGGTCACGCGCGCGTCGCATGCCCCATGTGCTGCACTGTCGCCATGACTCAGGCAATGGAACGCCGGAAGCAGCGGCCTGCCCTTGAACTCCGCGTCGGTGGGCTGCACTTGACCATTCAGCGCATCCCCGTATGGCTCATTACCGTGGTGTCCGCCGGGGGCAGCAGCCTCGCGGCCTGGTGGGCACAACGGTGAGCCGGTCAGGGACCAACAGCGAACAGACCGAAGTCCTTCGCGGTCTTCCCTCGGTGGCAGGTGCGGCACAGCGGCCACACGTTGCTGTCCGTGTCCTCGCCACCGAGGGCAAGCGGGGTGCGGTGGTCCACGTCGACCAGGGCCGCGGGGAAGTCCTCGCCGCATAGCCCACACCGCGCGGAGCCCGCTCGGTCGACTCGCCGGCGAAGCCTCTCGGCGCCGCTGTAGTGCCGCGAGACCAGCCGTTGCAGCCGTCGGCGGGCACGGACCGAGGGGCGGGCTTCGTAAGCCCTGTGATGGGCCTCGCAGCGCCCTCGGCGAGTCGGGGGCTCGGTGCAGTCGATACAGCGCACGGTGCCCCCTCGTTGTGGTGGTATCGCCCGGATTCAAGGTGAACTGTCGACGGCTTGCGCGGTCTGGACAGTCGGCAACCAACGGCGTAGAAGATTGCCAATGGCCGGTCGGCCGCCAGGAGTTCAAGGGGGACGTATGAGCATCAAGTTAGCTCTGCTGATCGCACTGCCAGTTCTTCTGTTGTACTTCCTGCCGACAGTCGTTGCGATGGCACGAGCTGTCCCGAACCGGGGTTCAGTGGTCGTGATCAACATCTTCCTTGGGTGGACGCTGCTCGGTTGGGTTGTCGCACTCGCGATGGCAGCGCGAAGCAAGACGCCCCACCCGTAGACGAGGCTGGTGCCCGCCCCCGGATTTGAACCGGGAACACACGCGGTCTAAGCGCGTCGCCTCTGCCGTTGGGCTAGGCGGGCTCTGGTGGCAGGCGAACCGTGTCACCCCTGCCTCGGGCACCCCGCGGACGCGCCGTCGGTGCCGTTCCTGTTGGTCCTGGTGGCCCTCACCGGCGAGCCGGTCCGGGTGGGGGACTGAGCGAGCTTGCTACCCCGGTCGGCGCCCCGAGGGGCGGTTACTGGTGGGCGGCTCAGTCCCCCGCGCTCTGCCTCACGACTCCGGCGGCCACCCCGAGCGGGTGCGTGGTGCACGGGCAGAGCAGCGAGTGAGACCGGGTACTCAGTCCGCCGCCGCTTCGGTGGGGTGCTCGGTATTCCCGCCCCTACTGTTGTGGAGAGTGGGCAGGATTCCCGCGGCCTCCGGCGTGGGCTCTCGGCCTTCCCTCACTCTTAGGGGGAGACCAGAGGTGCCCCGAGGTGACGGGGTGACGTTCGAAGGGCTTATTTCAGGTTCTCTTAGACTTTGCGAGTCATAGAGAAACCAGAATCACCCCTCTGAACGTCACCTCGTCACCCGAGGTCCCGGCGCTGACCGGCGAGATTCTGAGCTGCCCTCTGTGGGTGCGAAAGGGCCCCGGCGGTCTCCGTGGACCTGCCGGGGCTCTCGTTTCGCTGTACGGGCCGCCAGGCGGCGATGCTGCGCTGTCAGGACGGCCGGCCAACCCTCACCGGGAATCCGCGGCTGTGGGTGCTGTCGTCCTCATTCAGATCACTTCTGGCCTCTCGGCCCATCGGATCACGATCCGGTCTGTCGTGTTCGCGTTGCGGCCACGTCCGGTGGCCTTAGTGATTCGGACCGAATCAACGAACAGGTCCAGAAACTCACGGCGCTTCTGTAGCTGCCATTTGGCCCAGGTACTTCCCGGCCCGAGGGGGTCGCCGATGACGCCTGTCCAGTCGTCTGGGATCGCTACGGCTCCCGCGGCGGCTTGCTCCAGTTCCTTGATCCGGTCAGTTGTGCGCTGCTCGTGAGCCGTCAGCCTTTCCACTGAGTCGCGGAAGACTTGAGTGCCGACCGTGCCGACGTAGGCCCCCGCTGTGCGGTCCTCGTACAGCGTGCGGAGGGATGTTCGGACGTGCTCCAGTTCGGAGCGGGCGGCCGCAAGTTCTGCCTCCCGTCCCGAGGTGTCTCGCTGGTGGGCGAGCCGGCGTGCTGCCTCGGCAAGCCACTCCCGGTCCTCGGGATCGTCAGGGTCCATTGCGGTCAGCCTTGCCCAGACGCGGCGAGCCGTCTCGTCGTCGGCCTGTTCCATGTTGATGACGAGTCCACCGTGACCGGCGACCACGCCGCCTGCGCGGTTGCACTGGTAGTAGCGGGTCTGGCCGCGCAGTCCAGCGACCATCACGGAGCCGCACACGTCGCAGAACAGGAAGCCGTGGCCGGCCAGCAGCGTCGGTACGCGGCCCGTGCGACGCTCAACTGTCTTGCTGCGACCGTTCAGCACGTCTTGAAGCGCCCACCAGTCCGCCGGGGGAATCAGCGGTTCGTGTGACTCCAGGGGTGCGCCTGACGAGTCGCGGAGGATGGCCCGGCGGCCTGTGCTCCCCGGCACGATGCGCCCGTCCTCATCCTTGGTCCGTTGCTTGCGCCCCTCCCACTCGATCGCGTACCCGGCAAGACGGGGATCACGAAGAATCCGCAGGACTGTCGTAGAGGTCCACGCGGGACGTTCGACAGGTTCGGACATGCCACGGGCGCGCCGGGCCGCAAGGCGCTTGGCTCCGCCCTCACCGAGCTAGGCGACCTTGGTCGGGGCTTCCGTCTCGTTGAGCAAGCGGGCAATGCTTGCGGCGGACTCGCCGTCGAGCGCCCACCCGACCATGCTCCGTGCCCAGTCGGCCTCGACGGGGGACGGAACGAGCCGGGAGACCGTCAGCTCACCACGCGTCACACGCTCACTGACGAATCCGTACGGGGCGATGCCGGACGTGTGGCCGCCCACCCGGCGGATCTCCTCCTTGGCGCTGGTGATGTAGGCGGACTTCAGGTCGGACTCCTGCTGAGCGAGTCCGGCGATGATGGCGAGGATGCCGACGCCGACAGGTGTGGAGGTGTCAAGGTAGGGCTCTTCGACGCTGACGAGTCGCACGCCGTGACGCTCCAGCTCGTCAATGATCTTCATTGCTTCGAGCGCGCCGCGTCGGGTGAGCCGGGACAGCGAGAAGACGACCACCGCGTCAACGTGCCTGCCCCGCACGGCGGCCATCAGCTCTTCGAAGCCGGGACGGTGGGTGTTCGGGTCCCACCCGGACTTGCCGATGTCCTCGAAGTGCCCGGCGTTGTCCCAGCCCTTTGACTGCATCAGTGCCTCAGTCTTCGTACGCTGTGCTTCGGGCGACGCCTTCGAGTCGTCCTCGCGTCGCTTGCTCTGTCGTATGTATGAGACTGCTCGCACGTGATCAAGGTTAGGTCGCCACCCGGGCTGACCGTGCAACTTAAGGGGTGTCATGTGGGTAGCGTGGTAAAGATCAACGTGCTGACGGTTCCGGCCGAACAGCGCGAGGTGCTGGAGCAGCGCTTCGCCTCCCGCGCCGGCGCGGTCGAGAACTCGGACGGCTTCGAGTGGTTCGAACTGCTCCGCCCGGTCGAGGGGACCGACCAGTACCTGGTGTACACCCGCTGGCGCGACGAGGAGTCCTTCCAGGCCTGGATGGAGGGGCCCATGAAGTCGGCCCACCAGGGCGGTGGCGAGGGCGAGGCGCCCAAGCGGCCGGCGGCCTCCGGGTCCACGCTGTGGTCGTTCGACGTGGTGCAGTCGGCCGGGCCCAAGGGCTGACGACCGGTGAGCGGGGGCGCGCCCCGGGACCCTCGGGTGCCGGGGTGCGTCCGTGTTCGGACCTCCCGGTGGTCACGCCTTCGGGTGATCACGACGCGGCCGCGTACAGCACCTCGCGCAGGCCGGGGACGGACTCCCGGTCGGCCCGCCAGACCAGGCGCAGGTGCAGTCCGGGCACCTCCAGCGGGAGTCGGATCAGCGAGCCGGCGGCGAGCTCGTCGTGGACGGCGAACTCGGGCAGCAGCGCGATGCCGAGGCCCTGTTCGGCGCAGGCGCGGGTGACGGCCACGCCGCCGGTGCGGACGCGTTCGACGTCGTGGCCGAGCAGCCGTTCCCCGGCGAGCCGGAAGGAGCAGGCCGGGGTGTTCACCAGCAGCCGCTGGCCCCGCAGGTCCTCGCGGGTGAGGGCGGTGGCGCGGCCCAGCGGGTGGGCCGGGGCGGCGACCAGGGCGAGCGGGACGTCCCTGAGGTCCAGGTACTCCAGCGGGGCGGGCGGCAGGTAGAAGCCGAGTTCGCCGAGCGGACCCGCGGTGTCCAGGATCAGCGCCGCCTCCAGCGCCCCGGCGGCGACCCCGCCGAGCAGGCCGTCCCGCGCGGTGTCGGTGTGCAGCGACACCTCCAGGTCCGGCCGGCGCTCGGCCAGCCGGGCCAGCACGGCGGGCACGTGGGTGGCCGCGATGGTCTCCAGCGCGCCGAGCCGCAGCCGGGGGCGGGCCGCCGACACCTCCCGGCGCGCCTGGTCGGCCTGGTCGAGCAGACGCCGCGACCACGGCAGCAGCCGCTCGCCGGCCGGGGTGAGGGCCATCCCGCGCGGGGCCCGGTCGAACAGCTCGGTGCCCAGGCTCCGTTCGAGCGTGCGGATCTGCTCGGACACGGAGGACGGCGCGAGGCCGAGGGCCACGGCCGCGCCGGTGACCGTGCGGTGGGCGACGACCGCCTCGAAGACGCGCAACTGACGAAGTTCCACTGGCTCCCCCGACCGCTTCCGCGGGTCCGTGTCCGTGCTGTCCGTGTCCGTGCTCGTGTGCGAGTGCGTGCGTGAGTGCGTGCGTGCGTTGTGCGTTGTGCGTTGTGCGTGTTGCGGGACAGCGTACGGGTGCGTTCGGGAAAACCGAACGGTACGTGAGGTTCCGGCGGTCGAGCGGGCGGCGGCGATTGGTGAGAGTGGGCGGCCGGACCGTTCCCGACCAGGAGACCTCCCGATGACCACGACCACGACCCCGCCCCCGACCACGGCCCCGACCGCGACCACGGCCACCCGCCCGCGCGCGTTGCTCGGCATCGCCCTCGGCTACTTCATGGTGCTCCTCGACACCACCGTCCTCTCGGTCGCCGAACCCGATCTGGCCGCGTCGCTGGGCAGTTCGACGGCCGGCCTGCAGTGGACCGTCACCGGGTACAGCGTCGCCTTCGGCGCCCTGCTGCTGTCGGCCGGCGCCGCCGCCGACCGGTACGGCGCGCACCGGGCCTTCCGGTTCGGGATCGCCGCCTTCGGGGCCGGGTCGCTGCTCAGCGCCCTCGCCCCGGACATCTGGACACTGGTGCTGCTGCGCGCCGTCCTCGGCGTCGCGGCGGCGGCCTGTGTGCCGGCGAGCATGGCGCTGATCGCCCGGCTGTATCCGGACACCGGGGAGCGGGCGCGGGCGGTCGCCGTCTGGGCGGCGGTCAGCGGCTGCGCGATGGCCTTCGGGCCGCTGGTCGGCGGGGTGCTGGTCGACCTCGCGGGCTGGCGGGCGGTGTTCCTGGTGAACGTGCCGTTGGCGGTGGTGGTGCTGGCCCTGGTGGCCGGACGGGCGGTGCACTGTCCGCGCGGGGAGCGCCGCCTGGACTGGCGGACGCAGCTGGCCGCCTGCGCGGCACTCGCCCTGGGCACGGATGCGCTGATCGCCCTCGGCTCCGGCTCCGGCGCCCTGGCGCACGCGGGCTGTTCGGCGACCGGTGCGGCGCTCGCCGCGGGGGCCTTCGTCCGGCTGGAGCGCCGCAGCCCCGCCCCGGTCCTGCCCCCGGCCCTGCTGCGGGCTCGCGGGATGGGTGTCGTCCTGACCGCCGGGGCCGCGGTCAACTTCGCCATGCTCGGCGTGCTCTTCGTCCTCCCCCTGCTGCTGCAAGGGGAGTTGGGCCTGTCGCCCACGCTGGCCGGCCTCGCGTTCCTCCCGATGACCCTCCCGCCCGGCTTCAACCCGCTGCTCACCGGCCGGATCGTCGCCAGGGTCGGTCCGTGGCGGCCGGTCCTCGGCGGCCTGACCCTGCTGTCGCTCGGCTGCGCGGTCCTTGCGGTGGCCGCCGGCCTGGACATGCCTCCGTACCCCCTGCTGGCCGTCGGCCTGCTGCTGGCCGGGTTCGGGGTCTCCTTCGCGCTGCCCGCCCTGGTCACCGCCGTGGTCACGACGGCGCCGGAGGGCGCCGCGGGCACGGCGGGCGGCCTGCTGAACGCCGTGCGCCAGGTCGGCGCGACGCTGGGCGTGGTGGTGACGGGCGCCTTCGTCGCCGGGGACGGTACGGGTGGCGGAGGCGGTACGGGCGGGGCGGTGGCGATGGCGCTCCCGGCGGTGGCCTGCGCCCTGGCCGCCGTCCTGGTCCTGCGCGGTCGCCGCTCGCGAGCGGCGTGACCCCCCTCCGTGACCCCGGTGCCGCCCGCGACCGCCCGTGACCGCCGTGACCGCTGTGACCGCCGTGCCGCCCGTGACCCCCGTCAGCCCGGGTAGACGATCGAGCCCAGCGGCGGGCAGGGGATGACCAGGGTGCTGGCGCCGGGCCGTTCGACGAAGGCCCGGGCCGCGGCGGCCTGGCGGCGGTGGGATTCCAGGTCGTCGGCGCGCCAGGCGTCGCGCCGGGCGGCGGCGTAGTCCCACGAGTCGTCGATCAGGCTGAGGCTGACGTTGCCCGAGCTGCGGCTCATGTCCGAGCGCATGGCGGCCTGTTGGAGCGCGGTCTGGGCCGCGGCGAGTTCGATGCGGGAGATCAGCAGGCCGGCGGTGTTCGGGGTGCGGGTCGGCAGCGGGGCCTGGGGGAGCAGCGCCACCCCGGTGTCGTGGCGGTTGATGTTGTCGATGCTCGCCCGGGTGGCGTCCCGCGACATGATCTGGATCTCCTGGTGCAGCCAGTAGAGCTCGTCGAGGTCGGCCGGGGTGATCCGCATCCGCTGGTACAGCGCGCGGAAGCGCGGATCGTCGTGCAGCGGACGCAGCAGCGGCATGTGGAGGGCGACGCAGTCGTTGTAGCCGAACGTGACCGCGGCGTCGAGGTGGTGGAGGGCCTGCTCCGTCTGTCCGTGCTTGATGGCCAGGCCGGTGAGGCCCCCGTGGCCCGCGGCGACCAGGAAGGCGCCGTCCGGGCCGAGCGTGCCGGCGCGGGCGATCACGTCGTGGAAGCCGGCGGTGACGTCGACGCTCTGCGGGACGCCCAGGAACGCCCGCGCGAGCGAGGAGAGTGCCCCCTGCCCCGGCACCACCGAGGCGGCGGCATTGGTCATGCTCGTCACCAGCAGGTCGTGGACGCGGGAAGCCAGTGAGCTGATGGTGTCGACCATGGATCTCCTCGGGGGGGACGGTTCCGCTCGTCTGCGCCGATGATGTCCCGTCCGGTGGGCCGGCACCAGGGGTAACTGCGAGGATGTGAAGATCTTGTGACAATGTTTCAGGCGGCGGCTCAGGGGTGTTCACGCGACGGTGAGTCGGGTCGGTAGATTTTGGATCATGAGAACTTCGGGGCCGGGTGGCCGGTCGCTGTCGGCGGTGCTCGACCGGCTGGGGGCGGAGGATCCGGCGGCGGGGCGCTCGCGGCGGGTGCTGGCCGGGGCGTTGCTGGCGGTGGCGGCGCTGCTGTTCGGCTGGATCCTGGTGCTGGGATCGATCACCCACGGGCAGGCCGAGGTCCGGAACTGGTCCACGGTGTGGATCGGGCTGGACGTCCTCCAGGTCACCGGGCTGATCGCCACGGGCCTGCTGCTGACCAGGCGTTCGCGGCTGACCGCGCTGGCCGGTGCCGCCTCCGCCACCCTGCTGTTCCTCGACGCCTGGTTCGACGTGATGACCGCCGAGGGCGGCGGCGACTGGTACGTCGCGCTGGCGATGGCGTTCCTGGTCGAACTGCCGGCCTCGCTCGCCCTGGCGACGCTGGCCAGGCGCAGCCTGGACTGGTGACGGCCGACCGCCGATCGGCACCGCCGGGGCGAGCGGCCGGGCCTCAGCGGCTGACCACGGTCTCCCGCTCCATGCGGGTCAGCTTCTCCGGGTTGCGCACGGAGTAGATGCCGGTGATCCGGCCCTCGTCCAGCCGCATCGCCACCACCAGGTCGATCTCCCCGTCGATCCGCAGGAGCAGCGCCGGGTGGCCGTTGACCAGGGTCGGTTCCACCTCCGCCACCGGGCCCCACAGCGCCACGCCGGCGGTCAGCAGTTGGCCCACCTGCTCGGCGCCCACGGTGGGCCGGGGCATGGCCAGCTTGACGCCGCCGCCGTCGCTCATGGCGACGCCTTCGGATGGCCATCACCTACTGAGGGCATCCCGGCCGGTAGCGGTGGCGCGTCCCGGGCTCGTGGAGCCTGGGGCGCGCCGGTGGTGTGCGCTGGCGCCGCCCGAATGGGTGATGTGAGTGTGGGTTTGACGCTTCGTTGGCGCATTACGGTGAGCATTGCGATGCGCAGGTTCGCGATGCGCGGCAATGAGTAACCCCGGCGGTGCTGGAACACCCCGGGGTATGGCACCAGGAGGAGACACTCCAAGATGCAGATTCATCGTATCCCTCGGCATGCGCCCGGGTACACGATCCTGGACAACGGGCATGTCGTACGGAAGCACTCGCTGTCGTGGGCGGCGCGTGGGCTGCTGAGCTACCTGCTCAGCCTGCCGGACGGAGCGCGGGAGGACGTGCGCACGCTGGCGGCGAAGAGCGTCGAGGGGCGGACGACGGTGGCGCGGGCGCTGCGGGAGCTGGAGGCAGCGGGGCACTACGTCCGTCGGACGTTGCGCGATCCGGTGACGGGGCAGGTGCGGACGACGGTGTCCGTTCACGAGGTGCCGGTGGTGGGCAAGGCGGTTCACACGGTGCCGCCGCTTCCCGTGTCACCGGCCGCCGGTGGGCCTGGAGCTGGGGTGGCAGGCGCCGGGAAGGCGGGAAGCCCTTCCGGGAAGGTAGTGACCGAGAAGGAAGCAGAAGAGCCCTCCGTCCCTCCGTCCGCAGGGAAGGTGACGGCCGGGATGGCGCTGCTGCTCGAACTCGGGCGCCGCGACCCGCAGATGGCCTTGGCCGGGAAGCCGTTGAGCGATCAGGCCGCGCGGGTCGAAGGGTTGCTGGCCGGCGGCTGGACCCGGGATGCGTTGACCGGGATCCTTGGCGCGCCGCTGCCCGAGAAGGTCACGCACAGCGTGGGGGCGATCCTTGCGGGGCGGATTGCGAAGGTGCCGCCCGTTCCGGCGGCCCGGCGCCACGGCCACGGGCAGCGCCGACATGAGTGTCCCGGGCGGGACGGGATGTGCGGGCGGCCCGTCGAGGGTGCCGGGCAGGTGTGTGCGTCGTGTCGGGCGGCGGCGGGCTACGCGGCCTGAATCGCGTCTGCCGGGACCTCGAGGACGAATGCGATCCCGTCGCGCTCGTTCCCCTGCTCGCCGACGCGCGTGAAGCCGAAGCCCGCGATGGTGGCCAGGGAGGCCGCGTTGTCGGATCGGATCCTGGCCCGCACGGTCCGGACACCGGGTTCGGCGGCGGCCCTGACGAGCAGTGCCGTCAGCATGGCGCGGGCGTATCCCTGGCGGCGGTACCCGGGCACGACTGAGTAGCCGACCTCGACCATGCCGGCCTCGTCCGGCGGCCCGTGGAACCCGGCGTCGCCGATGACGGTCCCGTCCGGCTCGGAGACTGCGGCCCGCGTGATCCAGGGCGCGGCAGACGGGTCTTTGGCGAGCTGATCGGCGCGATAGCCGAAGATTCCGCGGGCCCGGTCGCTGACGAAGTGTTCGTCAAGGGCGACGCCGGCCTCGGTGCTGGCGCCGGCGAGGTCGCCGTCGGCAAGTGCCCGCAGTGCCTTTGCGTTGAGCTCTACGAAGCGGACGCGCTTGGGGACGGAGCGAAGTTCATCGTTCATCGCGGAGATGGTCGCCCGGAGGCGGCGGACTGTCCACCGCTTTACGTCCCGGCGGACCTGGTGACCTCGTCCGCGACGCTGCCCGCCTACCGGCCGAGCCGGCAGGCGGCACTCGATGCCCGGTCCCCCCCCCGAGACCGTCAGCGCTGACTACCAGAGGAAGTCGGGCAGCTCGGAGGCGGGCGGGAGCGGGGCGTCCGCCGGGAGGGGGCGGATCTGGACGAAGGCGTGCTCGAACTGGGAGTACGAGAACTCGTCCAGCCCCGGGGCGACGACGAGCAGGTTGTCGCCCCGGCGCCAGATGCGGTACCGCCAGCGGTAGTCGAAGTCCGGGTGGGATTCGTGCGTGACGTCGTGGTCGGGCGGGCCGAGCAGGGTGGTGAACTGGGCGGCAACCGCGTCGAGTTGGGCGTCGAAGGCGTCATCCGGCGGGTCGATGTGGCTCTGCCAGCCGGGCTGCTCACCCCAGTAGTCCTCGGTGATCGCCCCGTCGGGGTGCACGTGGTACTCGTACGCGAACGGCATCGCGAAGCAGTCGTCGCCGTGGACCAGGTGGCCTGCGGGCGTGTACGCCTTCTCGTTGAGGTCGCCCAGGTAGTCGCCGGTGGAGCGCCAGCCGGCGGAGACCATGGCCTGCTCGGTGAGCTCGGGGTCCTCCCAGTCGAGCTTCGTCATCTCGACGATCTGGGCGGCCAGTTCGGGCGAGACGGGGCAGGTCGCGACGATCCAGGGAGCCTCGTCCTCGTCATCGTCGTCGGTGGTGTCGAAAGGTTCGTCGGACACTGGGACCCCCGGTTCTGGCGCGTGGTTGCGAGTGATCACCCTAAGGGCAGGCGGGCTCAGAGGGTGTCGCGGACCTTGATGTAGCCGCCGTCGACGACGAACTTCTGGTTGGGGTCGGTGGCGCCGCACTCGTAGAGGAAGGCGTTGTCGCCGTTGGCGCGGGTGCCGCCGACGTCGAGGCACATCTCCTTCGCGGTGCCGACGGTCGACTGGAGGACGAAGGAGCCTTGCCTCAGCAGCCAGGTCTGGTTGGCGATGGCGGCCCGGGAGTACTCGCAGGCCCAGATGCGGACGTTGTCGCCGTTCTCGCCGGTGTTGTCGGCGTCGAGGCACATCTCCGTACCGGTGCCGACGGTGTCCGCGACCTTGACCCGCCCTTCGTCGAGGACGAAGCGCTGGTTGGGGTGGTCGAGGCACTGCCAGATCCGGGCGTTGTCGGCGTTGAAGCGGGTGCTGCCGACGTCCAGGCACATGCCGGTCGGCACCCGGGGCGGGGTGGCGACGTTGAGGGTGCCGTCGGTGATCGTGTACTGGGTGCCGCTGCCCGGGTTGGTGTAGCGGAAGCTGCCGTTGCCGGGCGCGAGGGTGGTGTTGGCCGGGGCGGTGGCGTCCACGGTGACGCGCGGCGAGAAGCGGAAGTAACCCCGGGCCGGCCAGCCGCTGTTGGCGCCGTTGAGGCCGTAGCCCTCGCAGGTCAGCGTCCGGTTGCCGTTGCTGAGTGTGCAGCCCCGCAGGCCGACGTTGTTGACGCCCCAGGACGAGCCGTCGCCGCTGTACTCGGTGGCGACGGTGGACTGCGCGGGGAAGGTGGTGTTGCCGGGGGCGGTGAAGATCGCGGTCATGCCGGACGGCGGCAGGAGCCCGGCGCCGCCGGTGTTCTGGTACGTCCACGGCACCGGAGCGGTCTGGCCGGGCGCGATGGTGACGGTCGTCGGGACGTCGCGGCCGATGAAGGTGACGGCTGCGGCGGGGGAGGCGAGCGCGGTGGCGAGGCCCAGGGAGAGCGTGGCCACGGTCGTGGTGCGGGCGAGGGTTCGGATCACGGTCGAGATGATCGTGGACGAACGGGAGTGTGGGAGGCCGACGGCGCGAGCGGGGAGCGCAGTTCACCCGCCTGGCGGGCGGAAGTTCACCGGCGCGTCGAAGGCGGCCCGGCGGGTGGCGCGGCGCAGGGCGCGCAGCACCGGGGTGCCGAGGGTGAGGCAGAGGACGACGGTGAGGGCGGCGCGGGGGAGGTCCCAACCCAGCGACGTGGTGAGGCAGTAGGCGGCGAAGCGGACCAGGTTGGCGGGCAGCGGGTCGCCGGGGACGAAGGAGATGGAGCCGGCGAGGCCCGCGATGTACGGCCAGCCCTGGAGGTTCATGATCGTGCCGTAGAGGACGGCCGACAGGGCGCCGTAGCCGGCGAGCAGGGCGAGTTCGCGGCGGCCGCGCAGGGAGGCCGCCCCGGGGAGCAGCCCGGCGCCGAGGCAGACCCAGCCCATCGCGAGCATCTGGAACGGCAGCCAGGGCCCGACGCCGCCGGTGAGCAGGGCGGAGGCGAACATCGACAGGGCACCGAGGACGAAGCCGAAGCCCGGGCCGAGCACCCGCCCCGACAGGATCATCAGGAAGAACATCGGCTCCAGGCCGGCCGTGCCCGCGCCGAGCGGGCGCAGGGCCGCGCCCGCGGCCGCCAGCACGCCGAGCAGGGCGACGGACTTGGCGTCCAGACCGGGCGCGCCGCCGCCCGCCGAGCGGCCCTCGGAGATCTGGGCGACGACGACGGCGAGGAGCAGCGGGAGGAGCAGCGCGAACAGCCAGGGGGCGTCGGTGGCGTGGCCGACCAGGGCGGACTTCGTCGAGGCCAGCAGCGGCCAGCCGAAGGCGGCGACGCCGACGGACGACACCAGCAGCAGGGTCGCGACCGACCGGCGGCCGAGCGGGACGGGGCGGTCGTTCATACCGTTGTTCATACGGTCGTTCATGCGGGAGTTCATGCGCCCAGCGCCTCCGCGACCTGCCGGACGGTCAGCCACGGCCCGGGCGCGAGCACCTTGGCCACCTGCGGCGCGAAGGCGGGCGAGGAGACCACCACCTCCGCCGTCGGGCCGTCCGCGACCACCTCGCCCTCGGCCAGGATCACCGTGCGGTGGGCGAGTTCGGCGGCCAGCTCGACGTCGTGGGTGGCCAGCAGGACGGCGTGCCCCTCGGCCGCGAGGTCGCGCAGGATCTCCACCAGCCGGGCCTTGGCGGCGTAGTCGAGGCCGCGGGTCGGTTCGTCGAGCAGCAGCAGCGGGGGCCGGGCGGTGAGGACGACGGCCAGCGCCAGGGTCAGCCGCTGGCCCTCGGAGAGGTCGCGCGGGTGGGCGGCGTCGGCGATGCCGGGCAGCAGCCGCTCGACCAGGGCCCGGCAGGTGCCGCCGGCGGCGCCCGCGTCGGCGTCGGCGGCGGTGCACTCGGCGGCGACGGTCTCCCCGTACAGCAGGTCGCGCGGGTCCTGCGGGACGAGGCCGACCTCGCGGATCAGCTCGGCGGGCCGGGTGCGGTGCGGGGTGCGGCCGCCCACCCGGACGCTGCCGGCGGCGGGCTCGTGCAGGCCGACCAGGCTGCCCAGCAGGGTGGACTTGCCGGCGCCGTTGCGGCCCATCAGGGCGGTGATCTCGCCGGGCCGGACGGCCAGGTCGACGCCGCGCAGCGCCTGGACCGGGCCGCGCCGCACCGCGAGCCGGTCGACGGTGGCGATCGGGGTGTCGGTGGCGATCGGGGTGCCGGTGGTCGCCGGGCGGTGGCCGTCCAGGCGGTCCCGCAGCGGCCCGGCCTTGCGGCGGGCGTCCCGGACGGACAGCGGCAGCGGCCGCCAGCCCGCCAGCCGGCCGAGGCCGACCACCGGCGGGTGCACCGGCGAGTGCGCCATCACCTCGGCCGGTTCGCCGAGCACGGGCGGGGCGCCCGGGGTGAGCAGCAGCACCTGGTCGGCGTACTGGACCACCCGCTCCAGGCGGTGCTCGGCCATCAGCACGGTGGTGCCGAGATCGTGCACCAGGCGCTGGAGGACGGCCAGCACCTCCTCCGCCGCGCCCGGGTCCAGCGCCGAAGTCGGCTCGTCCAGGACCAGCACGCGCGGGTGGACGGTCAGTACCGAGCCGATCGCCACCCGCTGCTGCTGGCCGCCGGAGAGCGAGGTCAGGGCGCGGTCGCGCAGGTCGGCGAGGCCGAGCAGGTCGAGGGTCTCCTCGACCCGGCGCCGCATGACGTCCGCGGGTAGCCCCAATGACTCCATGCCGTAGGCGAGTTCGTCCTCGACGGTGTCCGTGACGAAGTGTGCGAGCGGATCCTGGCCCACCGTGCCGACCAGGTCGGCGAGTTCACGCGGCCGGTGTGCGCGGGTGTCCCGGCCGCCGACGGTGACCCGGCCGTGCAGGGTGCCGCCGGTGAAGTGCGGGACGAGTCCGCTGACCGTACCGAGCAGGGTGGACTTGCCGGAGCCCGACGGGCCCACCAGCAGGCAGAGTTCGCCCTCCGGGACGGTCAGGTCGACCCCGTCGATCGCGGCTGCGGCGGCGTCCGGGTACCGGACGGAGACCTGCTCGAAGGTGATCACGATGCCCTCCGGGGCGGGATCGGGGCGGCGAACGCCGGCACCAGGCCGAGCAGGACGGCCAGCACGGCGGCCAGTGGCAGCACGGGGACGGACGGCGGGACGACGGTCGGGGCGAAGGCGGCCGGATCGAGGCCGGAGAGGTGGACGGTCAGGGCCGCGACGGCGGCGCCCGAACCGGCGGTCAGCCACTCGGGCAGCGCCCAAGGATCCGGCCGGTAACGGGTCCTGGCGGAGCGTCGACCGCCGAGGAGGAGGCCGGTGAACGCCGACGCCACGCCGAGCAGCAGGACCGGCAGGGCCCAGCCCGCACCCCCGGCGGTCAGCAGCCCGTACGCGGCCAGGCAGACCCCGAGCAGGCCGGCCAGGGTCAACCCGGCGGTGAGGCGGGCCAGTCGGCGCGGGACGTCGGCGGTACGGCCGAACCCGCGGGTGTCCATCGCGGCGGCCAGCGCCACCGAGCGCTCCAACGCGCCCTCCAGCACCGGGAGTCCGACGCTCAGCACGGCGGCGACGCCCCGGTCGTTGCGGCCGCGCAGGCGACGGGCGGCGCGCAGCCGGCGGACATCCGCGACCAGGTTCGGGGCGAAGGTCATCGCCACCACCACCGCCACCCCCGCCTCGTAGAGCGCGCCGGGCAGCGCGCGCAGCAAACGGGCCGGACTGGCAAGGGCGTTGGCGGCACCCACGCAGACCAGCAGGGTCGCCAGTCGCAACCCGTCGTACAGCGCGGCGAGCAGGCCCTCGACCGTTACCCGGCCGCCGATCCGCACCCCCTGCGCCCAGGCGGGGAGCGGCAGTTCGGGCAGCGTGAACAGCACGTGGGTGCCGGCGACGGGCGAGCCCAGGAACACGGCGAAGAGCAGCCGGATGCCGAGCACGAGCAGGCCCAGGCGCAGGAACGCGCCGTACGAACGCGACCACGGCGCATCGCCGCGCCGTGCCGCGACCACGTACCCGGCGACGGCGGCGAGCAGCAGCAGGAGCACCGGGTTGGTGGTCCGGGTGGCCGCCGCGCCCAGCCCGAGCGCCCACAACCACCAGGCCCCGGGGTGCAGTTGGCGGGGGCCGGTGGGTGGGCGGGTGCTGCGGGCTGTGGTCACGGGTGGTCCAGGTGAGGGGGTGCGGGCTCAGGAGGTGTGGGCTCAGGGGGTGTGGGCTCAGGGGGTGCGGCGACGGCGGGTCTGCCAGAGGGCGCCGCCGGCGAGTGCGGCGATCAGCGCGCCCCCGGCGGCCAGGCCGATGTCCGGGCCGTCGGCGTTGTTGTTGCGCTCGGTGCCGCCGGCGGAGGTGGTCTTCGGCTGCGCGCCGGCGCCGAGCTGCTCGCCGCAACCCGCCTTCGGGTAGCCGGCGATGGCGCAGAGCAGGCCGTTGGTGTCGTAGCGCAGCGGCGGGGCGACGGTCGCCAGCACCTCGGCCGAGCTGGCGGTGGTCGGGACGACGGCGCAGACGGTCCGCTCCGCGGGCGGCTGCTCGGCGGAGCCGGCGTCGGCGGCCGAACCGAAGTCCAGGACGACGGCGACCCGCTTGCGGCCCTGCTGGGCGGGCGTGACCGCGCAGACGGTCGCGAAGCCGGCGTCCGAGCGGGGCCGGGCGGCATCCTGCCCGCCGTCCGGACTCACCGCGAACCGCCACCCGTCCACGGCCCCGTCCGGCGGCACGTACACCGCCGGGCCCTGCTGCTGGTACAGCCACCCGCTGCCACTGCCCCGCCAGAACGACCAGTACCGGTACCCCGCGGCCTGCGCCGGCGCAGCGGCCGCGAGCAGCAGCAACCCCCCGGCCAGGCACGCCGTCAGCACCCGGCCGGCCCGACGCCGCCCCGCCGGGCCGCAGGGTGCGGCCCGGCGGGGGGTGGTGCCTGCCGGGGCGTGGGGGGTCACAGCTTGGCGCCGCGCTTGCGCTGGAGGCTGAGGAGGAGGCCGCCGCCGATGCCGATGGCGAGGCCGACGATGATCAGCCAGTACTGGCCGAAGCCGTCGCTGCTCTTCCCCTCCTCCTCGGCGGCGGTGGTGGTGGCCGCGGTGGTGGTGGCCTTCGGGGCGGGGCCGAGGGCGGTCAGCTGGCCGGTGAGGGCGGCGGTGTCGCGCTGGGCGGCCTGGTCGACGAGCAGCAGGCTGGCGGTGGCGGCCGCGTCGGTGCCGCCCTTGGTCCAGGTGGCGCCCTCCTTGGCGAGCCAGTCGACGGCGCCGGTGGCCTGCTGCGGGTGGCCGCTCTGGATGAGGCCGAGGGCGGCCCAGGCGGTGCCGGTGTAGTCGGGGGTGGGGGCGGCACCCGGGAGGGTGAGGGTGAGGTGGTTGTCGCCCGTGCCGAGCTGGGTGGTCAGGTACGCGCCGACGGCCTCGGCCGAGTCGGCGTGCGACACCGCCGTGGTGGCCGAACCGGCCGGGCAGTTCAGGGCCTTGGGCGCGGCGTCGGCGCGGACGGTGGTGGCGACCGGGAGGTGGCCGCCGGCGGCCGCGAGCGAGGCCTGGGCGGTGGCGAGGCCGTTGGGGGCGAGGGCGCCGTCGGGGGCCGGCTGGTACCCGAAGGCGCCGCGCTGCTCGGGGGCGGCGGCGCAGCCGAGCTGGTAGAGGGCGAGCCCGTCGAAGGCGTTCTTGCCGGCCTTGGCGACGCCCGCCGGGTCGGTCTTGGCGGCGAACAGGGCGTTGACGGCGAGTCCGGTGGAGTTGGCGTCGCCCGGGCTGCCGGGGTTGTAGGCCCAGCTGCCGTCGGCGTTCTGGTTGGCCTTGAGCCACTGGACGCCCTTGTCGACGGCGTCCTGGTGCCCGCCGAGCGCGACGAGGGCCTGGATGGCGACGGCGGTGGCGTTGCTGTCCTCGGTCTTGGCGTCGCAGGCCGCGCCGGCGGCCCGGTAGGAGGGCCAGCCGCCGTCCTCGCACTGCTGTCCGGTGAGCCAGCCGACGGCCGAGTCGGCCGGGGTGACCTTGGCGGCCGCGAGGGCGGTCAGCGCGAGGGACTGCCGCCAGACGCCGTCGTACGTCGGGTCGCTCTTGCCGTACAGCCCCTCGGGGACGGCCGCAGCGGTCGGCGAACCGGCGGTCGGCGCGGGGCTGTCGGCGAGGGCCGGTGCGGCGGCGGCGCCGGTGAGCAGCGCGGCGGACAGGGCGGCGGCGCCCAGGCGGGCGGCGGTCAGCATGGTGGAGGTGTGCCTTTCGGTGAGCGGTGGTGGCCCGGCGGGGCCGTTCCGTAGTCCTCGACGGTGCCGGGCGCGCGATGGGGCGGGCCCGGACTGGCCGCTCGCGCCTCCCCGGGCGGTCCGACTCGCCCGGCCCCGGGGTGGGGGTGCGGGCTCACGGTTGCGGGGTCAGTGCCGGTTTCGCACCGGCTTCCCCCGGTGGAGGAGCGGGATGCAGTTGTTTCGCCCGTCGACTCTAACCGCTCTGCGCGCCCCGGCCGCCGCCGCCGGAACCGCCGCAGGAACAGGTTCCAGTCAGGGCAGCGTGAGCAGCCGGGCGGCGGTCTGCAGGTCGGCCCGGACCTCGGCGATCGAGGCGCGGCCGGAGAGCCAGGCGACGAGCGCGGAGTGCCAGGTGTGCTCGATCACCCGCACCGCCGCGCGCTGGCTCTCGCTGGGCGGCCCGGACTGGCCGATGGCGTCGAGGATGAGCTGTCCGGTGGCGACGCTGACCTGGTCGACCTCGGCCCCGACCGAGCGGTCCGCGAAGGACAGCGCCCGGACCATCGCCTCGGCCAGCAGCGGCTCGCGTTGCAGCGCGTGGAACGCCCGGGTGAGCGTGTCGGCGACCCGCGGCGCCGGTTCCGGGTCGGTGGGCGGGTGCCGCCGGATGTGCTCCTGGAGGCCCTGCAACTGCTCCAGCATGACCGCGACCAGCAGGTGCACCTTGGACGGGAAGTACCGGTAGAGCGTGCCGAGGGCGACCTGCGCGCTCTCCGCGACCTCCCGCATCTGCACCGCGTCGTACCCGCCCCGGGCGGCCAGCGCGGTGGCCGCCCGCAGGATCCGCCGCCGGCGCTCGGCCTGGCGGGCGGTCAGCGGGGGCTCGCCGGGCTGTGCGGGGGAGGGCGCGGTCGGGCTCAGGGGCGTGATCGGCGGCGGCAAGGAGTGCTCCCGGGGCGCGTGGGTGGCGGCGTGCTCCACAAAGATCGGCTGGCTCGGCGTGGCGGGAATCACCAGCCCTGGCTCCTGAGCGGAAGCTACGGGCCGGTATCTTCGAGGTCTCTCATTGTTCACATGGTCGATGACGAGTTCCACACCCACTGAAACCTGATCTACTTTAGCGACCGCCAGCACAGATAGCAGCTAGAGATGAGGGCCCGAGGATGACCGCGCAGCCGCTGCGGATTGCCCTGCTGTCGTACCGCGGGGACCCCTTCTGCGGCGGTCAGGGCGTGTACGTACGGCACCTCTCCCGCGAGCTGGCCAGGCTCGGCCACCACGTGGACGTGATCGGTGCCCAGCCGTACCCCGTGCTGGACGAGGTCGAGGGCCCCGGCTCGGTGCGCCTGGTCGAACTGCCCAGCCTGGACCTCTACCGCGCCGACGACCCGTTCCGCACGCCCGCCCGCGGCGAGTTCCGCGGCCCGGTGGACGTGCTGGAGTTCGCCACCATGCGCACCGGCGGCTTCCCCGAGCCGCTGACCTTCTCGCTGCGGGCCCGTCAGTACCTGGCCCGGCACAAGGGCCGCTACGACGTGGTGCACGACAACCAGACCCTCGGCTACGGCCTGCTCGGCCTGGCCCGGCACGGCTTCCCGCTGGTCACCACGATCCACCACCCGATCACCGTGGACCGGCAGTTGGAGCTGGACGCGGCCACCACCCGGCTCAAGCGGCTCTCGCTGCGCCGCTGGTACGCCTTCACCCGGATGCAGCGTCGGGTCGCCGCCCGCCTGGACCACGTGATCACCGTCTCCGGCACCTCGCAGCGCGAGATCGCCGAGCACCTGGGCGCCGCGCCGGGCGCGATCTCGGTGGTGCCGATCGGCGCCGACACCCGGCTCTGGTCGCCGTCCGAGTCCGTCGCCCGCGTCCCCGGCCGGATCGTCACCACCTCCAGCGCGGACGTCCCGCTCAAGGGCCTGGTGTACCTGGTCGAGGCGCTGGCCAAGGTGCGGACCGAGCGGGACGCGCACCTGGTGGTGGTCGGCAAGCCGCAGAAGGAGGACGGGCCGGTCGCCGACGCGGTGCGCCGCTTCGGGCTGGCGGAGCACATCGAGTTCCGCAGCGGCCTGACCGACCAGGAGCTGGTCGACCTCTACCGCTCGGCCGAGGTGGCCTGCGTGCCGTCGCTGTACGAGGGCTTCTCGCTGCCCGCCGCCGAGGCGATGGCCACCGGCACCCCGCTGGTGGCCACCACCGGCGGTGCGATCCCCGAGGTGGCCGGGCCGGACGGCGAGACCTGTCTGGCGGTGCCGCCGGGGGAGGCGGACGCGCTGGCGGCGGCGCTCGGCCGGCTGCTGGACGACCCGCGGCTGCGCGCCGAGCTCGGCGCGGCCGGACGGGAGCGGGTGCTCGCCCGGTTCACCTGGGAGCGGGCCGCCGAACTGACCGCCGAGGCCTACCGCGCGGCGATCGCCACCGGTGCCGGCGCCCGGGCCCGCTCCGGGCCGGGCTGGCGGTACGTGCCCTGAGTCGGGCCCGGTGCCGGCCGCGGGTCCGGTGCCGACCCCGGCGCCTTCGGTCCGGAGTCCGGTCCCGAGTCCGGCGCCGACCCCGGGTCGGGTCGATCCGACGAAGCGTCACCGTCGTTTGGTAGCAAATCGCTTGGTAGCAAAAGGAATGGGAGCCCTGCAGTGCTGACCGTCGATTTCTCGCGCTTCCCGCTCGCCCCCGGCGACCGGGTGCTCGACCTGGGCTGCGGCGGGGGCCGGCACGCGTTCGAGTGCTACCGCCGCGGTGCCAACGTGATCGCCCTCGACCAGAACACCGAGGAGATCGCCGAGGTCAAGAAGTGGTTCGCCGCGATGGAGCAGGCCGGTGAGGCCCCCGAGGGCGCGTCGGCGGTCGCGATGGAGGGCAACGCGCTGGCGCTGCCGTTCGAGGACGAGTACTTCGACAAGATCATCATCTCCGAGGTGATGGAGCACATACCGGACGACAAGGGCGTGCTCAACGAGATGTTCCGGGTCCTCAAGCCCGGCGGGCTGCTCGCCGTCACCGTGCCGCGCTGGCTGCCCGAGAAGATCTGCTGGGCGCTGTCCGACGAGTACCACGAGGTCGAGGGCGGCCACATCCGGATCTACCGGGGCGACGAACTCCTCGGCAAGCTCAAGGACGCCGGCCTGGAGCCGTACGGTACCCACCACGCGCACGCGCTGCACTCGCCGTACTGGTGGATCAAGTGCGCGGTCGGCGTGAACAACGACAAGGCGCTGCCGGTCAAGGCCTACCACCAGCTGCTGGTCTGGGACATCGTCGGCACCCCGGTGATCAGCACCCTCACCAAGGCCGCCGAGCGGGCGCTCAACCCGGTCATCGGCAAGAGCTTCGTCGCCTACGCCTCGAAGCCCCAGCGGGCGAAGGCATGACCGCCGCCGTCCCCGAGGTGCTGCTGCTCGACGGGGTGCTCGACGCCGAGCAGGCGGCCGGCACCGTCCGCAGCATCCTGGCCGAGCAGCGCCCCGACGGCGCCATACCGTGGTTCACCGGCCACCACCTGGACCCGTGGGACCACACCGAGGCCGCGATGGCCCTCGACACGGCCGGCGAGCACGCCGCCGCCGAGGCCGCCTACCGCTGGCTCGCCGCGAACCAGAACCCGGACGGCTCCTGGTACTCCGCCTACACCGACGGCGTGGTCACCGACCGGGCCAAGGAGACCAACTTCTGCGCCTACGTGGCCGTCGGGGTCTGGCACCACCACCTCAGCACCGGCGACGACCACTTCCTGGAGTGGATGTGGCCGGTGGTCCGGCGCGCCCTGGACTTCATCGTCGGCCTGCGGCTGCCCGGCGGCCCGATCGCCTGGCGCCTCGACGAGGACGGCACCGCCACCGGGGAGGCACTGCTCACCGGCTCGTCCAGCATCCTGCACGCGCTGCGCTGCGGCCTGGCCATCGCCGAGTACCTGGAGGAGCCGCAGCCCGACTGGGAGCTCGCGGCCGGCCGGCTGCGGCACGCCATCGCCCACCACCCCGAGCGGTTCCTCGACAAGGACCGCTACTCGATGGACTGGTACTACCCGGTGCTCGGCACCGGCCTGCGTGGCGAGGCCGCCCTGGCCCGGATCGACCGGGACTGGGACCGCTTCGTCGTCCCCGGCCTCGGCGTGCGCTGCGTCAGCGACCGCCCGTGGGTGACCGGCGGCGAGAGCGCCGAACTGGCCCTCGCGCTCTGGGCGGTCGGCGAGTCCGACCGTGCGGTGGACATCCTGCGCTGGATCCAGAAGCACCTGCGGCACGAGGACGGCTCGTACTGGACCGGGTACGTCTTCGAGGACGACGCGATCTGGCCGGAGGAGCGCACCACCTGGACGGCCGGCGCGCTGCTGCTCGCGGTGGCGGCGCTCGGCGGCGACCCGGCGACGGTCGCCGTGTTCGGCGGGGAGCAGCTGCCCGCCGGGCTGGTGGTCCAGGACTGCTGCTGACGACAGCACGACGCACGCACGCCGAAGGGGCGGGACCGGAGAGATCCGGTCCCGCCCCTTCGCGGTGTGTCGTACGGGCTGTACGGGCGTCAGCCGCGCTGGATGCCCGAGGTGTCGGCCAGCAGGCCCTGGGTGCCGTCCTGGAGCTGGGCGACCAGCGCGGTGCCGCGCTGCTCGACCGCCAGGTACCAGGTGCCGGGCACCAGGTCGCCGACCGGGGCGCCGGCCGGGTTGTCCTTCGGCGCCAGCTGACGCGGGGCCGGGACGGCGAACCAGAACGGCGTGAAGTCGGCCGCCGGGCCCGGCTGCGGCTGCGCGGCCGGGGTCGGCTGCGGGGCCGGGACGCCGGCGTCCTGCGGCTGGCCGGGCTGCGCCGGCTGCGGCTGACCGCCGGCCGGGTAGCCGTAGCCGCCCGGCTGGCCGCCGAACGCCGGGGCCTGGTTCGGGTCCTGGCCCGGGGCCGGGTAACCGTACTGGCCGGGCTGACCGGGCTGACCCGGCTGGCCGGGCATCGGGTAGCCGCCCTGGAACGGGGCGGCCGGACGGTCGGTGACCAGCGGGGCCTTCAGCGCGGGCACCAGCGGGCCGGCCGCGGCCGCACCGGCGAGCACGATCAGCGAGATGAAGCCCAGCCAGGCGCCGAAGCCGTGGCTGATGTTGGGGCCGTCGTAGCCACCGCCGAGCGCCCAGATCGAGGTCCACAGCGCCGCGACGGCGAACGCGATGCCCCACTGGTCCAGCCGCAGGCCGAGCACCTGACGGCCGGCGCCGGCCGGGCCCTGGAACCGCTGCACCAGGATCAGCACGGCGGCGGCGATGCCCAGCAGGTAGACCGAGGGCAGGATGGGGAACAGCTCCGTGCTCCACGCGTTCTGCGAGGTGTTGAGCCCCCCGCAGTACACCCCGCTGCAGCTCACGGTCCAGTAGGGCAGGAAGGAGGCGATGAAGAGCAGGACGGCCGCGCCTCCGACGGCGGCGTCTCCCCTGGTGAGAGCGCGCAGATTCACTAACGTTCCCCTCGTTGACGTGTCGTGGACGGCGATTCGCGCGGTCGGGCCGACCGGCCGAAACTCCCGAACGGACCAGAAGCCTAGGCCCAACCGACCCGCCGGTGCACGGCGGGACCGGGAATGGGGCGAAGTCGTTGCAAACCGTGTCGGCCGGACGCGTCGTTCCTGGTCCGGGTACCCGGCCGGAACTCCCTTACGGCTTCGCCTGATTGGCCGAATCGGTCAGAAACGCCGTCAGCGCGTCGGCGATCCCCTGGGCCGCCAGTTGACGCCACTGAGGATCCGTCATCCGCTTCGCGTCCGCCGGGTTGCGCATGTTACCGCACTCGATGAACACCTTGGGGACGGTGGAAAGGTTGAGCCCGCCCAGGTCGGAGCGGGTGTCCAGCCCAGCGTTCGCGGTGTAGTCGGCGTACGGCTCGCCGGTCGCGGTGTGGAAGTGGTCGCGCAGCAGCAGGCCGAGCCGGTGCGAGGGTTCGACGATCGCAGAGTTGTTCGCCTTCCCGGCGACCACCCGGGCGGGCAGGATCACGTGGAACCCGCTGCCGCTCGCCGGCCCGCCGTCCCCGTGCACCGAGACCGCCGCGTCCGCGTGGGCCTCGCCGCCGGCCCGGGCGCGCTCGTCGATGCACGGCCCCCACGGGCGGTCGCCGTCCTGCACCAGCACCACGGTGGCGCCGCGGGCGGCCAGGATGGCGCGGGCCCGGCGGGAGACGTCCAGCGAGTACTCGGCCTCGGTGTAGCCGGCGTTGGTCTCGGTGCCGGTGGTGTCGCACTCCTTGCGGCCGTTGCCGATGTCGACCTGGCGGTTGATCTCGGTGGTGTGCGCGGCGTTGCCCGGGTTGTGGCCGGGGTCGATCACGACGGTGCGGCCGGTGAGGGAGACGGCGGCCCCGGTCGGAGCGGTGCCGGCGGTACCGGCGGTGGCCGGTGCGCCGGACGTCGGTGCGTCCGTGGGCGTCGGTGCGTCCGTGCCCGGCGATCCGGTGGCGGGGGCGGTGCCGCCGGGCGTGCTGCTGCCGGGCGCGGTGGTACCCGGCGCGGTGGTGCCCGGCGGGGTCGCGGACTGCGGAAGGGCGTGGGCGGCGGCCGGGGTGCCCGGGGAGGCGGCCGTGGCCGGGCCGTCGAGGGCCTGCCAGCCCAACCAGGCCGCCGTGCACAGCGGAACGGCCGCGCCCACCACCGTGGTGACGCGCAGCAGGGTGGAACGGCGGGGCGGGCGGGGCGTGGTGCCGGTCACGGGTGGGTCAGATCCTGTCCTGGGTCCGCGGGGTGAGGCCGAAGCTGTCCGCGATCGGCTTCCACTTGGCCACGAAGTCCTTCTTCGCCTGCGTGGCCTGCGGGTTGAGCTCGTCGGCGTGCTTCTTGTCGGCGGTGTTCGGGGCCGAACCCGAGCAGCCCTGGGTGCCGACCGAACGGGCCCAGGCCGCGTACGCCCGGTCGATGTCGGCGGACAGCTGCCAGGCGGACTTCAGCGACGCCACCGCGTCCGCGCCGCCCGGCACGTCGGTGACGGTCATCCCGGTCAGCTTGCGGATCAGGTCGTCGCGCTGCCTGGCGCCGTTGTCGAAGGTCTGCGCCGCGCTCTCGATGTCCGCCTTCGCCGGGCAGCTGGACACCTTGGCGACCGCGTTGCCGATCGGGGCCTTCGCGTTCTCGCCCTCGGAGAGCAGGCCGTCCAGCGCCTGCGCCTGGGTCTTGGCATTGGGCCCGGCGCCGCTCGCGGTCGGGCTCGGCGTCCCGCTGGGGGTGGCCGGGCCGGTGGTGGCGCTGCCTGCCGCGGCGTCCGTCCCGGTCGGCGCCGGTGCGGGCGGCGGGTTCGCGGAGGAGGCCGCCGAGGTGGCCGAGGGGGCCGGCGCGGCCTGGTCCTTCTTGTCGCCGCCGTCCTTGGTGGCCAGCAGCAGCCCGCCGCCGATCGCCAGCACCAGCAGCAGCGCGAAGCCGATCAGCAGCGGCGCCTTCCGGTTGCCCGGGCGGTCGTCGTCGTCCGGGTCCGCGTAGTCGGTGGGGTAGTCGGGCTGCGCCGGGTACGCGCCGGGCTGGCCGTACGGGGGCTGGCCGTACCCGGGCTGCGGGGGGCCGGGCGGGCCGCCGTACGGCTGGGGCGGGTAGCCGTAACCGGGGCCGGGGGCCTGCGGGGTCGCGTGGGAGGGGAAGGCCGAGGCGGGCGGGGTGACCGGCGGGCCGGCCGGCCGCTGGGGCTGCGCGGGCGGCGGCGCGACGCCCGGGAAGGCGGGCGCGGTCGGCGCGTCGTAGCCGGGGGCGGTGGCCAGGTACGGGCGGGCGGCCAGCGGCGGGCCCTGGTCGCCGACCGCGCCCGGGACGGGCGGCGGCGCGACCGGGCTCGGCGGGGGCGCGACCGGGCCGGGCGGGGCCGGCGGGGGCGCGACGGGGCCGGTGGGGGCGGGCTTCGGGGCGTGTTCGGCGTCCGGGCCCTGCGGGCCGCGCACCCAGCCGCCCGCGCCGCCGCGCGCGGTCGGATCCCAGACCGCCGGTGCGCTGTTGTGCTGGTCCGTCATGTGCCGCTAGCCCCCACCGTCCGCCGATCGATGCTCTGCCTGGTGCTGCGCGGACACCGTACCGTTCGAATCCCCGCCCGACAGCCCCGGCACGACGTTAGAGCATCCGTGCGCGGCTGTGGGGCGGGTTGGGGGAGGCGGGTGGCGGTCGGCGGTGGTCGGCGGCGGTCAGCGGGCGGTGCGCCGCAGGACCCGCAGCGAACCCGTCACCGAGACCTCCTCGAAGCCCTCCGCGAGCGCCCGCAGGTACACCCGGTACGGGGCCTGGCCGCCGTCGGCCGGCTCCGGGAACACGTCGTGGACCACCAGCAGCCCCTCCGGCGCCAGGTGCGGGACCCAGCCCTCGTAGTCGCCGGTGGCGTGCTCGTCGGTGTGCCCGCCGTCGATGAACACCAGGCCCAGCGGCCGGCCCCAGAGCGCCGCGATCCGCGGCGAGCGGCCGACCAGCGCGACCACGTGCTCCTCCAGCCCGGCCGCGTGCAGTGCCCGGCGGAACCGCGGCAGGGTGTCCATCAGCCCCACCTCCGGGTCGACCAGCGTCGGGTCGTGGTACTCCCAGCCGGGCTGCTGCTCCTCCGAACCGCGGTGGTGGTCCACGGTCAGGGCGACCGTGCCGGTCTCCCGGGCCGCGGCCGCCAGCAGGATCGCCGACCGCCCGCAGTACGTCCCGATCTCCAGCACCGGCAGCCCGGTGGCCCGCGCCGCGGCCACTGCGGCCGCGTACAGCGCCAGGCCCTCGTCCACCGGCATGAACCCGGTCGCGCCCTCGAACGCCGCCAGCACCTCGGCCGCCGGACGGGCACTCTCCAGCAGGTCGGACATCGGTGGCTCCTCGCACTCGGGGCGGAATCGAACTGGTTCGCCCCGGACCCTACTGCACGGTACGACCGCCGCCGGCGGCGATGGCCGCGGAGTGGGAAGTCGGCCGGGGCGGGATTCCACAGCACCCCGCCGGCCGGTCCGCGGGTGCGGAGTGT
>NZ_JBEOSA010000076.1:0-43774 GCF_040302625.1 Kitasatospora sp. NPDC097643
CGGACGGGGTCATGAAGGCGCCGGCGACCGCGTAGTACACCGGGAAGGCCACCGTGACGACGGCGGCGGCGAGCAGCAGGTAGACGGCGGCCCGGAACCGCTTGATCTGGTCCGGGGCCAGCGCCATCGCCCCGCCGGCCAGCCGGAGGCAGTCGGCGTCGACGCGCAGGAAGGCGCCGATGCCGCCCACGGCCCGCTCGCTGGTGGCGACGCCGACCCAGGTCTTGTACGGGGTCTTGTCCTGGGAGAACCGGACGTCGCGGTTCGGCCGGAAGGTGCGCAGCGGGCCGAACTCCGGTGCCAGGTCGGCCATCAGCCGTTCGACCGGGTCCTTGACGGAGGCCTCCCAGACCGCCCGGTGGGCCTCCCAGTAGGCCTTGGAGTTGTCCTGCTCCAAACCCTCCAGGAAGGTGAAGAGTTCGGCCGGGAAGCCGGTGAACTCCCGCTTCCCGTCGGTGCGTTCGTCAGTCGTCATCGTCACCCGCCTTGCCGTTGTAGTCCAGGGCCTCGGCCAGCCAGGAGCCGAACTCCTCGTCCGACTCGATGCCGTAGGCGTCGACGACGATCCAGCCCTTGCTCATCGGCTTTCCGCGCATCTCCGCCCACTCGGCCCCCTCCCGCCCGAGCAGCTCGTCGACCCGGGCGGGGTCGCAGCGGAGCATGATCCGCCCGTCGGGCTTGGCGGTGGCCACCATCCGCTCGTTGACCATGAAGGCGAGGCTGCCGAACATCTTCACCTCGCGCACCTGGGGCTCACCCGAGAGCGCATCCCGGATGCGGTCCGCGAGTTCCTTGTCGTACGCCATCGTCGACGACCCTCCTAGATCGTCGTGGCGAGGGGCAGCGAGGGGTCGCCGCTCCATTCCACGAGGCCGTCATCGTAGAGAGCGACGTCGCGGACCCGCAGCATTTTGAGGGCGAAGGCGTCGGCGGTGGCGTTGACCCCGGCGGCGCAGTAGGTGATGACCTGGCCGGATCCGGTGGCGCCCACGGCCTCGAACAGGGAGGCGAGTTGCTGCTCGGGGAGGAAGCAGCCGGTCGCCGGGTCGAGCAGGGACACCGCGGGGACGTTGACGCTGGAGGGGATGTGGCCGGCGCGACCGTGGGCGACCGGGATGCGTCCGGCGTGCTGGTCGGGGGAGAGGGCGTTGATCAGGCAGACGTCCGGGGCGTCGACGGCGGCCCGGACCTGCTCCCGGGTGACGAACAGTTCGGGGCGGGGCTGGGGGACGAAGGCGCCCCGCTTCGGGTCCGGGACCTCGGTGCTCACCGGCCGGCCCTCCTGCGTCCACTTCCGCCAACCGCCGTTGAGCACCGCCACGTTGTCGTGGCCGAGCGATTGCAGCAGCCACCACAGTCGGGTGGCGAACGCGGTGTGCGCCCGGTCGTAGAGGACCACCGTGGAGTCGTTGCCGATGCCGAGCTCCTCGACGGCGGCGGCCAGCACCTGGGCCGGCGGGATCGCGAACGGCTTGGGCGAGCCGGGGTCGGCGAGCCCGGTCAGCAGGTCGGCGAAGACGGCGCCCGGGAGGTGGCCCTCCTGATAGCCGGCCCGGCCGCTGCCGAGGTCGGCCCCGCCCTCGGGCAGCGGCCGGAAGTCGACCGTGCAGTCGACGACGACGAGCCCCGGGCGCCCCAGGTGTTCGGCGAGCCAGTGCGTCTCGACGAGCGCCGAGGGCAGCCGTACGGGGCTGAGCGGGTGCTGGGTGGTCCCGGCCGGGGAGGCGGCGTCGTGGGACGCGGTCCCGGCCGGGGCGGAGGCGCTGGACGCCGTCCCGGCGGCGTCGGGGACCGCGGCATCGGGAGCCGCGGCGCCGGCCGGCGGAGCGGCGTCCGGCAGCGGCCCGCGGACCATCAGCGCCGCGGCGAGGACGGCGATCAGGAGCGTGCAGCCGGCGCAGACGAGGAACACCGTGTGGACCGCGCCCACGAAGGACCGGTCCACCGCCGAGGTGAAGGAGGCGGCGTCGACGGGCAGGTCGCGCAGCTTCCCGGCGCTCTGGCCGGCGTTGGCGCCGGCCTCGCCGATCCGGTCCGCGATGCCGTGCGCGGTCGCGGCGGGCACGCCCAGGTCGGCGAGGGCGGAGACGAGCCGGTCCTTGAACCCGACCACCACGAGCGTGCCGAGGACGGCGGCACTCGCGGTGAACCCGGCGATCCGGGTGGTGTTGATCATCGAGGAGCCCAGCCCGGCCCGCTGCGGGGGAGTGGAGGCCATCACGGCCAGCGTCAGCGGCGCGAACATGCAGCCGATGCCGGCGCCGACCAGGGCGAGCTTCCAGGACACCGAGCCGAAGCCGGAGCCCGCCTCGACCGTGGTCAGCAGCAGGAAGCCGCCGGTCACCAGGACCCCGCCGACGATGATCGGGATGCGGGGCCCGAGCTTGCCCGCGATGATGCTGGCCGGCGGCGAGAAGAAGAAGATGCCCAGGGTCAGCGGCAGCAGGCGAAGACCGGTCTGCAACGCCGAGTGCTGCTGCACGGTCTGGAAGTACTGGGCCATGAAGAACATCGCGCCGACGATGACGAAGCCCAGCAGCGAGGCGATCACGCTGGAGACCGCGAACGTCCGGTTGCGGAACAGGTCGAGCGGCAGCATCGGCTCCCGGCCGCGCAGCTCCACGACCACGAACGCGCCGAGCAGCAGCACCGAGCCGATCAGCAGACCGATGATCAGCGGCGAGCCCCAGTCCTCGTGCTCACCCTGGATCAGCCCCATGATCAGGCAGAACATCCCGCCGGTGACCAGGAGTTGGCCGGGCAGGTCGAGGTGCGAGGCGCGCGGGTTGCGCGACTCGATCAGCCGGGGGAAGCCGAGCAGCAGGGCCAGCGCCCCGACCGGCAGGTTGACCAGGAAGATCGCGTGCCAGCTGAAGGACTCGATCAGCACGCCGCCGATCAGCGGGCCCAGGGCGACGGCGACCCCGGAGACGGCGGTCCAGATGCCGATCGCCTTGGCGCGGCCCGGCGGGTCGTCGAAGGTCGACACCAGCAGCGACAGGCTGCCGGTCGCGATGGCGGCGGCGCCGACCCCCTGGACGACCCGGCCGAGGACGAGGACGTCGAAGCCGTCCGCGACCCCGCACAGCGCGGAGCCGAGGACGAACAGGACCAGTCCGGTGAGGAACACCCGTTTGCGGCCGAGCCGGTCTCCCAGGGTGCCGGCCGTCAGCAGCAGCGCGGCGAACGGCAGCGTGTAAGCGTCGACGGTCCACTGCAGTTGGGAGATCTCCGCGCCGAGGTCGTGCTGGATCTCGCCCAGTGCGACGAAGATGATGGACCCGTCGAGCAGGACCATGAACGTTCCCAGGCTGGTGACCAACAAGGTCAACGCCCGGATGCTGCGTGAGGTTTTTTCCACGGTGCGTGAGCTCCCTGAGAAGGTGCGTGCGTGACCCGGCCGGTACGAGCTCAGCCGGCGGTCGGCTGTTCCTGGAACTTCGGGAACAGGCCGGTGAACTGCGGGGGGACGAGGAGGCGGTGCACCTCCACCCGGTCCCAGACCTTGTTGACGATGTAGGGCTCGCTGCGGAGCCACTCGTCGATCTCCTCGCGGGTCTCGAAGTCGACGATCAGCACACCGCCGGCCATCTTGCCGGAGCCGTCCAGGATCCCTCCGCCGAAGAGGAAGGACCCGTCGGCCAGCATCCGGTCGCCGTTGGCCATGTGGGCCGGGCGGACCTGCATCCGCCGCTCGAACGTGCCCGGGTCGGTGCCGTCATGGGCGATGACTGCGTACAGCATGAGCGCTGTCCTTTCCGTGCGGGGGTCGAAGGGGAGGTCGGAAGGGGAGGTCAGTCCGCGGAGCGACGGGCCCACACCGAGACCGTGATCGGGGTGTAGAGCACGGTGTCCGAGGGCTGCTGGAGCTGGTCGAAGGCGGCCTCGACCTCCTTCTGACCCATCAGGCCGACCTTGGTGATCACCGGTGCGAGCTTGGCCAGGCTCAGCGTGATGGTCTGCATCTCGGGGGTGCCCGCCTGGACGGCGGTCAGCTGGCAGTCGGTGCCGAGGACGGTCAGCCCGGTGCGGCGGACCGCCGGCAGCAGCTTCATGCCGTACCCGGGGTCGGCGCCGCCGAAGTAGAAGAAGGTCTCCAGGGCGGCGGCGGCCCGGGTGAGCAGCGGCGACGGCGGGTCGACCCGCTGGATGCTGCGGATGTCGGCCTCCTCGACCAGCAGGTGGCCGCCGGGCTTGAGGGCCTTGGCGAACTCGCCGAGGATCCGCTCGCGGTCCGGCAGGTGCATCAGCAGGATCTTGCAGTGGACCAGGTCGTACGCCCCGGGCTCCAGCGGCGTGGTGGTGATGTCCTGCTGCCGGACCTCGAGGTTCGGTGCGCTGAGGCCGTCCAGGTAGGCGGTCTCGATGTCGATGGCGTGGACCGTGCCGAAGTTGCCCACCCGGTCGGACAGCCAGCGGGCGATCGTCCCGGTACCGGCCCCGACCTCGGCGCAGGTCCAGCCGCGGCGGACCCCGATCTGCTCGTCGAGGTAGCGGATGGTCGCCGGATCGGTGAGGGCGGCGACCGCCTCCAGGCGGACCCGCTCGGGATCGGTGTCGTGCTCGGCCAGTTGCTCCATGTGGTGTCTCCTCGGAAGCCTCGATGCGGAGGTGTGGAGGTACGGAGGTGTGGAGGTACGGAGGTGTGGAGGTACGGAGGTGTGGAGGCGTGCAGGTACAGAGACGCGGAGGTGCGGAGCTCAGACGCCGGTTTCGAACAGGTTCGGGACCTTCATGGCGAGCATCATGTCGCCCTTGACCTTGAGCTTTCCGGTCATGAAGGCGCGCATCGCGTCCTGCCGGCCCTCGGCGATCGCCATCCAGGTCTCACTGGTGGTGATGAAGGTGGTGTCCGGGTCGGCCACCCCGCCGGGGATGAGCCGCCCCTGGCCGTCCTTGATCTCGAAGGCCCAGACGCCCGGCTCCTCGTCGGTGATCTTCCACTGGAGGGTGCGGTTCAGGCCGGCCGCGTTCTCGTGCTTGAACCTGGTGGCGAGGGCCTCGAACAGTTCTCCGACGGTCATGGACATGGATCGGCTCCTCGGTCGGCGGTGGGGGCCCACAGGGGGCTGCCCGGAGAAGCTAGGTCCGCCGACTTACCGGGTGCTTACCGGTCGTGAAAGTCGTGGAAGCCGTGGGTGTCGGGTGCCGGATGAGGCCCTTGAGCGCTACGCCCGTCGGGCGAGGACCTCCTGGCTGACCGCCGTCAGCCGCTCCCAGTCGGCCCCCATCCCGGCCCGGCGCCCGATCTCCCGCATCACGGCGGTGAACAGCGAGCCCGACCGGACCAGTTGGGACCGCACGTGCCCGAAGACCTCCAGGGTCACGATGCCGTACAGCTGCGCCCAGGACAGCTCGAACAGCCAGATCAGCCCCAGGCCGTCCTCGCCCAGCAGCGCGGCCAGGTCGGGCTTGCCCTCGCCGCCGGGGGAGTGGACCGCCACGAAGTCCTCGTCGAGCTCCTCGCGGGCGGGCACCGGGAACGGGTGCCGCTGCGAGAGCCTGATGAAGATCCGGCCGAAGAAGTCGGCGAACAGCTGCACCCCGCCGGCCGCGTCCGGGCCGGTCGGCGCCAGCGGGTGGCGCGGCCGCCCGGCCTCGGCGCGCGCGACGTGCTCCCCGGAGAGCGAGTTGGTGTGGAACACCAGCCGGAACTCGTCCACGTGGGTCAGCGCCCAGCAGCGGAACGCGGTGGCCGCCGCCACCATCTGCGCCGCGGGGTCGTCCTCCCCGTACGGCTCGGCGGCGGCGGCCATCTCGCGGACGATCTCGGCGAAGATGTCGCTGGAGAGCAGTTCGTTGAGCGCGGCCACGCTGCCGACGTACCGGTACAGCGCGGGCGCGGTGAAGCCCATCTCGGCGGCCACCGCCCGCAGCGTCACGTCCCGGCCCTCGCGCAGCAGCGAGCGGCCGACCGCGACGATCTCCTCGACCGTGGACTGCCGCAGGCGCTCGCGGCGCTTCAGCGCCGGACGCGGTGGCTCGACGCGTCCGGACTCGACCTGGCTCATCCGTTCACCCCCAATCGACCGTCAAGGCGCGCGGAATGGGCAGGCGTGCCGCAGCTGTTGCCGTCAACGGTAACGCGCGCCAATCGTCGTGAACACCCTTCACCTTTCCCGGCGGCACCTTCCGGCCCGTGCGCCGCACTGGGCCCAGCACTGAGCCCGGCGCTGGGCTCAGTGGTCGGCGCCGTGCAGGATCCGGTCCCGGAGCGCCAGCAGGTCGCTGCTGGGGGCGGCGCCGAGGTCGCGCCGCAGGCCGTCGAGGAAGACGCCCAGCCGGTGCCGGGCGTGGCTCTGGTGGCCGAGCAGGAGGTGCGTCTCGATGACGGTGGTGGCGGCGAGTTCGTTGTACGGGTCCAGTCGCAGCGTCTGGTAGGCGTACTCCAGGGACTCGTCCAGTTCGCCGCGGGCCCGGTGGATCTGGATCAGGCGGACCAGGGCCTGGACGCAGATCCGCTCGTAGCGCCGGCAGTACGGCGCCAGCCAGTGGTCCCGGGACTCCTCGTCCTCCAGGAACCGCCGGACGGTGTAGGCGGTGACGCGGCCGTAGTAGAAGCAGGCGCGGCGTGCGTCGCCGCGGCTGTCGTCGGCCCGGGCCTGCTCGAAGAGGCGTTCCACCTCGCCCGCGTCGGTCCACCAGCTCTCGCCCGCCTCGAAGCGGTAGAAGTTGGTGCCGCTGCGGAGCACGAAGGAGGACTCCTCGCCGGGCAGCAGGTCCGGTTCGAGGATCCGCCGCAGGCAGTGCATGGAGACGTGGAAGCTGCCGGCCGCCTTGTCGGGCGCGGTGTCCGGCCAGCCGAGGTCGATGAGCTGGTCCATCGAACGAGGCTTGCCCGGGTTCAGCAGGAACCACTTGAGCAACAGCAGGGCCTTCTCCCGGCGTTGCCGCCGCTGGCCGAGGACGTTGTCCCCCTTGAACACCCGGAAGGGGCCGAACAGGTAGGCCCGGTACGGGGCTTCGTGCTCCTGCTCGTGCAGCTGGGTCCGCTGGGTCCGCTGGGTCCGTTCGGGTCCTGTGAGCAGTCCCGCGGCTGGCTGAATACCGTTCACGCCGCTTCACCCCCCGCAAATGGCGAGCGTGCCAGGGTCTGGATTGGGTAGTAATCGTGAAGGCCGTTCACGGAAGTTGTCAAGCATCACTGCGCGTGCAGGTGCACGTGCACGGGTTGTCGGTAGGGTCGGCCGTACCTCGTCGGAAGTCCCGTCCGGAGGTGTCCATGAACCCCGTCGATCCGGCCCGCGACCGCCGCGGGAGAGCCGCCCCGGCCGGCCGGGCGCGCGGCCGGCCGGCCACCGTCGAGTCCATCGTCGGGGCGGGCCGTGCGCTGCTGCGCCAGGGCCGCGCGGTGACCCTGCGGGCCGTCGCGACCGAGCTGGGCTGTACCGCACCGGCGCTGTACCGCTACATCGACGGTGCGGCCGCCCTGGGTGAACTGCTGTCCGAGGACGTCTTCGTGGAGGTGGTGGGGGAGCTGACGGCGGCCGGGGAGCCCTACGGTGAGGACGACCCCGCGGCCCGGCTGGTTGCGGCGGCCACCGCCTTCCGCGGCTGGGCGCTGGACAACCGGGCGGAGTTCCGGCTGGTGTTCGGGGCGGCGCGGGGCGGCGGCTCCGGGGCGGAGCCGTTCGCGGGCCCGCTCGGCGGGGTGCTCACCCGGCTGGTGCGGCAGTGGCCGCCGCCCGGGCCCGAAGGCGCGGAGCCGGACGGCGCGTTGGCGGCCTGGGCGCAGCTGTACGGCATCGTCGCCCTGGAGGTGTTCGGGCACGTCCGCCCGCGGCTGATCCGGTCGGGGGCGCTGTTCCGGGCCGTCATGCGGGAGGTCGGCGCGCGGGCCGGGGCGGCCGGGGACGGGGACCGGCTGGCCGAGGTCAGCCGGGAGGTCCTCGCCCGCCGGGCGCTCACCGGGCGTGCCGTACCCGCTCCTGGAGGGTGAGCAGTTCCCGGCTCGGCGGGGTGCCGAGATCCCGCTCGACGGTGCGGACAAAGCGCTCCAGCTCGGAGATCGCCGCCGTCACGCAGCCCTGCTCCACCTGGACCTCCACCACGGAGACGACCGCCTCCTCCGAGTAGGGGTCGCGGTCCAGGATGCCCATCGCGCAGTTCAGCGCCTCGTAGCGCTGGCCGGTCCCGCGGTACAGCCGGAGCAGCCGGCGCAGCGTCTCCGAGTGCGCGAGGTCGTGGGCGGTGCGGAAGGGCGTGAAGGCGTCCTCGTACAGGTCCTCGGGCAGGAACCCGCGGCTGTAGTGCGCCAGCATCCGCTCGTAGCAGGTGATGGCGGCCGCGGTGTCGCCGCCGTCCTGGGCGGCCCTGGCGGCCTTGGCGAGCCGGGCGACCTCGTCGACGTCGGTCCACCAGCGGTCGCCCGGGTCGAACCAGGAGCGGCCGTCCGCGTCGGAGCGGATGAAGGTGGACGGTCGGCGGCTGGGCAACTCCGGTTCGAGGGCGTGGCGCAGGGCGTGCTGGGTGACGTGCAGCCGGTTGGCGGGGCTGCGGGTGCAGCCCGGCCACAGCACCTCGGACAGCTCGGTCGGGCGGAACCGCTGCCCGGGGTTGAGCAGGAACCACTTGAGCAGGGTGCGCGCGCTGGCCCGCCCCCACGCCGGATCGCCCAGCGGGGAGCCGTCCCGGACGACCCGGAACAGGCCGAACAGCTGGGCCTGGTGCGTCGTGGGTGCGGCGGCGGGCGGCAGATCGCCCCGTGTCCGAACCACGTGCCCTCCCCCCGTGACGTGTGAGCGGTCGAGTGCCCGGCCAGCGTCCCCAGATCAACTCCCATTGAAACATGGGAACTTGATGATCCGGCCTACGTCGGCTTGCACCTGGCGTAAGTCGTCCGTAATCCCCTCCGCCGAGAGTCGGCCGGGATGAAGGGGGACACATGACCGAACCCGTACGGCATCGGCTGTCCGACCTGTCCGCCGAGCAACGGGCCCAGCTCACCCGCAGGCTCCGCACCCGGGCCACCGGCGCCACCGAGCCCGGCCGCTACGACGTGGTGGTCCTCGGCGGCGGGGCCGCCGGTCTCACCCTGGCCCTCCAGCTCCGCCGGGCCCGCCCGGGCGTCCGGGTCCTGGTCGCCGAGCGGCAGCAGCACCCCGTGCCGGAGGCCACCCACAAGGTCGGCGAGTCGACCGTGGAGATCGCCGCCCACTACCTGCGCGACGTCCTGGAGCTGAACGAACACCTGGAGAAGGAGCAGATCCGCAAGTTCGGTCTGCGGATGTTCTTCAGCGGCCACGGCAACACCGACATCACCGAGCGGGTGGAACTGGGCAGTTCGGAGTTCCCGCCGCTGGCGACCTACCAGCTCGACCGGGGGCGGCTGGAGAACGAACTCGGCGCGGCCTGCCTGCGGGCCGGCGTCGACTTCCTGCCGGGGAGCAAGGTGCTCGGGGTCGAGCTCGCCGCGGACTCCGCGCCGCACCAGGTCCGGCTGGCGGCCGAGGACGGCGAGCGCGTCGTGCGGGCCCGCTGGGTGGTCGACGCCACCGGGCGCGGCCAGCTGCTCCAGCGCCGGTTCGGCCTGCGCAAGGAGGTGGGGCACCGGGCGAACGCCGCCTGGTTCCGGATCGGCCACCCGATCGACCTCGGCAGCTGGAGCGAGGACCCGGCGTGGCAGGCCCGGCTCCGGGAGGGCCAGCGCGAACTGTCCACCAACCACCTGATGGGGCCCGGCTACTGGGTCTGGCTGATCCGGCTCGCCTCCGGGGCGATCAGCATCGGCATCGTCGCGGAGGACGGGACGCACCCCTTCGAGGGCTTCAACACCTTCGAGCGGGCGCTGGAGTGGCTGCGGGAGCACGAGCCGCAGTGCGCCCGGGCGGTCGAGGAACACCGCGAGCGGCTCCAGGACTTCCGGGTGATGAAGGACTACTCCTACAGCTGCGAACAGGTCTACGACGGCCGGGCGCGCTGGTGCCTGACCGGCGAGTCCGGGATCTTCCTCGACCCGCTCTACTCGCCGGGCCTGGACCTGATCGCCATCGGCAACGGGCTGGTGGCCGACCTGGTGGGCCGGTCGCTCGACGGTGAGGACGTCACCGTCCGGGCGTCCGTGCACGACGGGCTGTTCCGGCGGGTCACCGAGATGTGGCTCGCCGTCTACGAGAACCAGTACGCGCTGATGGGCAACGCCCGGGTGATGAGCTCCAAGGTCATCTGGGACACCGCGTTCTACTGGGGGGTCTTCGGGCTGCTCTTCTTCCAGGACCGGTTCCGCACGGTGGCCGACGACCCCTCGGTGGCGGCCGACCTGGAGCGGCTGACCGCGATCAGCAACCGGGTCCAGGCCTTCTTCCGCGAGTGGGCGGCCATCGACGACACCCCGCTGGAGGCCCGGTTCGTCGACCTCTACTCCCCGCTGGACTTCATGGTCAGGCTGCACGCGGGCATGGCCGACGACCTGCCGGACGGCCGGTTCGCCGAGCGCTTCTCCGCCAACACCCGGCTCTTCGCCCAACTGGCCGGGCAGCTGGTCACCACCGTCATCGACGCCCACGGCGACCGGTACGGCGACGACCGGGTGATCGCCCAGGTGCAGCGCTGGCAGCGGGATCCGCTGATCGCCGAGCTGATCGCCGTCCACCGGCGGGAGAGCCGCGACCACCCCACCAGCGCGGGCTGGATCGCCCTGCGCCCGAGCACCGCCACCGGTGACGAACCGAGTGAACCGAGCGACCCGAAGGAACCGAACGAACCGAACGGAGCGGACGGCATGGAACAGCACCCCGGTGAGGTCAGCTATGCGTGAGTACGGTGCCGAGCGCGTCGACGTGGCGATCCTCGGGGGCGGCATCGCCGGACTGACCCTCGCCCTCCAGCTGAAGCGGGCCGACCCCGGGCTGCGCGTCGCCGTCCTGGAACGGCAGCAGCACCCCGTGCCCGAGGCCGCCCACAAGGTCGGCGAGTCCAGCGTCGAGGTCCAGGCCCACTACCTGCGCGACGTCCTCGGGCTGGCGGACCACCTCGAGCAGGAGCAGCTGCACAAGTTCGGCCTGCGGATGTTCTTCACCCACGCGGACAACGCCGACATCGCCCGGCGGGTCGAGTACGGCCAGGTCGCCGAGGCGCCGCTGGCCTCCTACCAGCTCGACCGGGGCCGGCTGGAGAACGCGCTCGGCGGCTTCGTCACCGAGCTGGGGGTGGACTTCCGCCAGCGCTGCAAGGTCCGGGAGGTGGAGCTCGCCACCGGCGGCGGCGACCACCTGGTGCACCTGCTCGACGGCGCGGACGAGCACACCCTGCGGGCCCGCTGGGTGGTCGACGCGACCGGCCGCGCCGGGCTGCTCAAGCGCAAGCTCGGCCTGGCCCGCGGGCTCGGGCACCGGGCGAACGCCGCCTGGTTCCGGATCGGGCACGAGGTCGACGTACAGCGGTGGTCCGCGGACGAGGCGTGGCGGGGTCGGGTCGACAGCGGGCTGCGCCGGCTGTCGACCAACCACCTGATGGGGCCCGGGTACTGGGTCTGGCTGATCCCGCTCGCCTCCGGATCGACCAGCATCGGCATCGTCGCCGAGGACTCGAGCCACTCCTTCGAGGGATTCAACACCCTGGAACGGGCCCTGGAGTGGCTCGACGGGCATGAGCCGCAGTGCGCGGCGGAGGTGCGCCGGCACCAGGACCGGATCCAGGACTTCCGGGTGATGAAGGACTACGCGTACGGCTGCACCCAGGTGTACTCCGAGGACCGGTGGTGCCTGACCGGGGAGGCGGGGGTGTCGATCGACCCGCTCTACTCCTCCGGCGGCGACCTGATGGCGATCAGCAACGGCCTGATCACCGACCTCGTCCTGCGGGACCGCCGGGGCGAGGACATCGTCGAGCGGACCGTCGCGCACAACCAGGTCTACCTGGTGCTCAGCGAGATCTGGCTGGCCGCCTACGAGGGCCAGTACCCGGTGATGGGCAATCCGCAGGTGATGGTCGCCAAGGTGGTCTGGGACACCATCATCTACTGGGCGGTGCCCGGCCTGCTGTTCTTCCACGACAAGTTCCGCCGGCTCGGCGAGAGCCCGGCGGCCTTCGCCAACCTCCAGCGCACCTGGCTGCTGCACACCCGCGTCCAGCAGTTCTTCCGCGAGTGGCACCTCGTCGAGAACGCGCCCGCCTGCGACGTCTTCGCCGACCCGTACAGCCTGCTGGAGTTCATCGTCGACCTGCACAACGGCATGGCGGCCGGCCTGGACGACGACAAGCTGGAGGAGCGGTTCGGGCTGAACGTGGACCTGCTGGAACAGCTCGCGGGCCAGCTCGTCGCCACCGTCATCGAGGGCCTGGAGCAGCGCGGCGCCGACGAGGCGGCCGCCGCCCAGATCGCGCGCTGGCGCGCCGACGGGCAGCTGCGGGAGGCCGTCGAGCGGTACGGGGAGCGGGACAAGACCGATCCGATCGACCGCGCCTGGATCACCCTCGGCGCCCGGAACGCGGTGGTGGAACCGTGAGCGACAGCAGAGTGACCAACGACCCGGACGCCCCGGCCGCGGTGCCGGAGGAGGTCGTCGACGTCGCCGTGATCGGCGGCGGACCGGCCGGCCTGACCCTGGCCCTGCACCTGCACGCACAGCGCCCCGGCACCCGGATCGTCGTGCTGGAGCGCGAGGGCCACCCGGTGCCGGAGGCCGCGCACAAGGTCGGCGAGTCCACCGTGGAGATCGCCGGCTACTACCTGCGCGAGGTCCTCGGGCTGGGCCACCACCTGCGCTCCGAGCAGCTGAACAAGTACGGCCTGCGGGTGTTCTTCTCCCGGGACGGCAACGCGGACATCACCCGCCGCGTCGAACTCGGCCACTCCGTCCGCCCGCCGGGCGCGGTCGGCACCTACCAGCTCGACCGGGGGCGGCTGGAGAACGCCCTGGGGCGCGAACTGACCACGCGCGGCGGGGAGTTCCGGTCCGGGACGAAGGTGGAGGAGGTGGACCTGCGGCCCGGCGAGGAGCACCACCTGCTCCGGACCCGCACCGAGGACGGCGCCACCGGGCTGATCCGGGCGCGGTGGGTGGTCGACGCCACCGGCCGCACCTCCCTGCTCAAGCGCCGGCTCGGCCTCGCCCGGAAGGTCGGCCACCGGGCCAACGCCGTCTGGTTCCGGGTCGGTTGCCCGATCGACGTGGACACCTGGTCGGACGACCCGCAGTGGCACGCCCGGATCGAGGAGGGCCGGCGCGAGCTGTCCACCAACCACCTGATGGGCCGTGGCTACTGGGTCTGGCTGATCCGGCTCGCCTCCGGCTCCACCAGCGTGGGCATCGTCACCGACCCGGACCTCCACCCGTTCGAGCGGCTCAACCGCTTCGACCGGGCCCTGGAGTGGCTGGAGGAGCACGAGCCGCAGTGCGCCGGCGTGGTGCGGCGCCACCGGGACGAACTCCAGGACTTCCGGGTCATGAAGGACTACGCCTACGGCTGCGAGCAGGTCTTCTCCGCCGACCGCTGGTGCCTGGCCGGGGAGGCCGGGGTCTTCCTGGACCCGCTGTACTCCCCGGGGCTGGACCTGATCTCCATCGGCAACGGCCTGATCACCGACCTGATCGCGCACGCGCTCGACGGCGAGGACGTCGCGGAGCTCGCCGCGATCCACAACCAGGTGTTCCTGCTGATCGCCGACGGCTGGCTGAGCATCTACGAGAACCAGTACGCGCTGATGGGCAACGCCCGGATCATGCTCGCCAAGGTCATCTGGGACACCGCCGTCTACTGGGCCGTCCCCGGGCTGCTCTACTTCCACGACGCGCTGCGCCACCTGATCGACCGGCCCGACATGGTGACCGGCCTGGCCCGCTTCAGCGCCCTCAGCCGGGACGTCCAGCGCTTCTACCGGGAGTGGGACGCCGCCGACGAGGAGCCGCGCGACCCGGCGCCGTTCGTCCGCTTCTACGACTTCGACTTCATGAGCCGGCTGCACATCGGCATGACGGCGGGCCTCAAGGACGAGGACCTCGGCGAGCAGTTCACCGCCAACGTCCGGTTCATCGAGCACCTGTCGGGCCAGCTGGTGGCGACCGTGCTGGCCGAGTTCGAGGCCGAGCCGGAGAACCCGGTCAAGCGGGAGCAGGCCCGGCGCTGGCGCGCCGACCCGGCCCTGATGACCCTCGTCGACGTCCACCTGAGCGAGCGGCAGGCCATGCCACTCAGCGACCGGTGGATCCGGCAGCGGCCGGCCGGCGACAGCCAACACGACGACAGCGGACACGACGACAGCGAACACAGCGAGGTGGGCGCATGAGCGGGAGCACGGTGCCGCGCGATCGCATCGCCCGGCTGCCCGAGGACCAGCGGGCCCGCCTCGTCCAACTGCTGCGCGACCGGCCGGCCCGGGACGGCGACATGGCTCCCGACCCGGACCGCTGGTTCGTCCGGTACTCCGCCGCCGAGGCGTCCGCGCTGCGGCTGTACTGCTTCCCCTACGCCGGCGGCGGCGCCTCGACCTTCCGCGGCTGGGCCGAGGCCCTGCCCGCCGGGGTCGACGTCCGGGCGGTCCAACTGCCCGGCCGGGAGAGCCGGGTGGGCGAGCCGGCGCTGCGGCGGCTGGACGACCTGGTGGACGCCCTGGAGCAGGCCGTCCGGGCGGAGCCGGAGATGCCGTACGCCTTCTTCGGGCACAGCATGGGCGCGCTCCTCGCGTTCGAGCTCACCCGGCGGCTGCGCCGCACCGGGGCGCCGCTGCCCGCCCGGCTGCTGCTCAGCGCGTTCCGGGCACCCCAGCTGCCCAGCCCGCACATCAGGATCCACCACCTGCCGGACGAGGTGCTCAAGACCGTGCTCCGCAAGGAGGGCACCCCGGCGCAGGTGCTGGACAGCGAGGAGCTGATGGGGGCCCTGCTGCCCACGCTCCGGGCCGACCTGGAGGTCTGCGACACCTACCGGTACCGCGAGGAGCCGCCGCTGGCCGTCCCGATGACCCTGTTCGGGGGCCACCAGGACGTCCGGGTCAGCCGCAGCGACCTGGAGCGGTGGCGCAGCCAGGCCGCCGGCCCGTTCCGGCTGGTCATGCTCCCCGGCTCGCACTTCTTCCTGCACAGCTCACCGGACCTCCTGCTGGCCGAGCTCTCCCGGGAGCTCAGGCCGGCCCTGCGCACCCAGGAAGGGGACGGGCGCCATGACTGACCGGCCGTCGGACCACACCCCGCCGGAACCCCTCGCCATCATCGGCATGGGCTGCCGCTTCCCCGGCGGCGCCACCACCCCCGCCGCGTTCTGGGACCTGCTGTGCGCCGGCGTGGACGCCACCCGTGAGCTGCCCGAGGACCGCTGGGAGGCCGCCAAGTTCTACGACCCGGACGCCGGCAAGCTCGGCAAGACCGGCACCGTGCGGGGCGGCTTCCTCGACCGGATCGACCAGTTCGACGCGCCGTTCTTCGGGATCTCCCCGCGCGAGGCGATCTGGCTGGACCCCCAGCAGCGCCTGCTGCTGCACGCCGCCTGGGAGGCCCTGGAGGACGGCGGCCAGGTCGCCGACCGGCTCGCCGGCAGCGACACCGGCGTCTTCGTCGGCGGCTTCACCCTGGACTACCAACTGCTCCAGAACTACGGGGTGCAGAGCCGCTACGAGCTCCAGTCCCACTCCGCCACCGGCATGATGATGACGATGCTGGCCAACCGGCTGTCCTACGCCTTCGACCTGCGGGGGCCCAGCCTCGCCGTGGACACCGCCTGTTCGGGCTCGCTGGTCGCGGTCCACCTGGCCGCGCGCAGCCTGTGGAACGGCGAGTGCTCGCTGGCGCTGGCCGGCGGCGTGAACGTGATGATCGCGCCCAACATGACCATCGCCGAGTCCAAGGGCGGCTTCCTCGCCCCCGACGGCCGTTGCAAGGCCTTCGACGCCGCCGCCGACGGCTACGCCCGCGGCGAGGGCGTCGGCGTGGTCGTGCTCAAGCCGCTCGCCCGGGCACTCGCCGACCACGACCCGATCCACGCGCTGATCCGCGGCACCGCCGTCACCCAGGACGGCCGCAGCAACGGCATCACCGTCCCCAACGCGCAGGCGCAGGAGGCGGCGATGCGCGCGGCCTGCCGACAGGCCGGCGTCGCGCCGCACGAGGTCCAGTACGTCGAGGCGCACGGCACCGGCACCCCGGTGGGGGACCCGGTCGAGGCGGGCGCCATCGGCCGGGTGTTCGCCGCGGGCCGCCCGGACGGCGAGCGCCTGGTGATCGGATCGGTCAAGACCAACATCGGCCACCTGGAGGCGGCGGCCGGCGTCGCGGGCCTGATCAAGGCGACGCTCGCGCTGAAGCACGGCCGGATCCCCGGGCAGCTGCACCACCACACGCCCAACCCGGCGATCGCCTTCGACGAGCTGCGGCTGCACGTCCAGACCGAGCTGGGCGACTGGCCGAAGACGGCCGGCGCCCGCCTCGCCGGGGTCAACTCCTTCGGCTTCGGCGGCACCAACGCCCATGTGGTGCTCCAGGAACCCCCGGCCGAGCAGCCGCTCCCCGCGCGCGGCCCGGACCGAAGACGGCACGTCGTCCCGCTGTCGGCCCGCAGCCCCGAGGCGCTGGCCGAACTGGCCGGCTCGCTGGCCGAGGGCGGGTACGACCTGCGCGGCCTCGGCCGGACCAGGGCGCTGCGCCGCAGCCACCACGACCACCGGCTCGCGGTCGTCGCGGCCACCGGCGAGGAGGCCGCCGAGCAGCTCGCCGCCTTCGCCGCCGGACAGCAGGCCAAGGGCGTCAGCACCGGCCGCGCCCCGGCGGGGGAGCGGCCCAAGGTGGCCTTCGTCTGCTCCGGGATGGGCCCCCAGTGGTGGGCGATGGCCCGCGAACTGCTGGACACCGAACCGGTGTTCCGCGCCGTCGTCGAACGCTGCGACCGGGAGCTGCACCGGTACACCGGCTGGTCTCTGCTCGCCGAACTCCTCGCCCCCGAGCCGGAGTCCCGGATGGCCGAGACCGAGGTCGCCCAGCCGGCCAACCTCGCCGTCCAACTGGGCCTGGCCGAGCTGTGGCGCTCCTGGGGCGTCACACCCGACGCCGTCCTCGGGCACAGCACCGGCGAGGTCGCCGCCCAGTACCTCGCCGGCGTGCTCGACTTCGAGGACGCCATCAAGGTCTGCTACTACCGCAGCAGCCTCCAGCAGCGCGCCACCGGAACCGGCCGGATGCTCGCGGTGGGCATGACCCCGGAGACCCTCAACCAGGCGGTGGCCGACGCCGGCCCGCTGGTCTCGGTCGCCGCCGTCAACAGCCCGACCGCCGTCACCCTGGCCGGGGACGCCGCGATCCTGGAGAGCATGGCGGCCCAGCTGGAGACCTTCGGCGTCTTCCACCGCTTCCTGACCGTCAAGGTCCCCTACCACAGCCACTACATGGACCCGCTGCGCGAGGACCTCACCAAGGGGCTCGCCGACCTGCGCCCGGCCCCCGCCACCATCCCGCTGTACTCGACCGTCACCGGCACCCGGATCGACGGCCGGGGCGCCGACGCCCACTACTGGTGGCAGAACGTCCGCGCGACCGTGCTGTTCGCAGCCGCCTTCCGCCACCTGCTCGCCGACGGCTACACCCACGTCGTCGAGCTCGGCCCGCACCCCGTGCTGGCCGGCCCGATGCGGGAACTGCTCGCCGAACAGCAGCTGGACGGGCTCGTACTGCCCTCGCTGCGCCGCGACGAACCCGACGACGCGGTGCTGCTCGGCTCGCTCGGCGCCCTCTACGGCCACGGCCACCCGGTCGCCTGGCGGGCGCTGTACGACGGCGACGAGCGCCCGGTGGAGTTGCCGCCCTACCCGTGGCAGCTCAAGCGGTACTGGAACGAGTCCGCCGAGGCCCGCGAGGACCGCCACTACACCCAGGTCCACCCGCTGCTCGGGCAGCGGATGAACGCCGTCCACCCCACCTGGGAGCGCGAGCTCGGCACCCGGCTGCTGCCCTTCCTGGCCGACCACCGCGTCCAGGGGAACACCGTGCTGCCCGGCGCCGCGTTCATCGAACTGGCCCTGGCGGCGGCCCACGAGGTGTACGGCGAGGGCGAGTACACCGTCGCGGACCTGGAACTGCTCAAGGCCGTGGTCCTCCCCGGCACCGCCGACCCCCGGCTGCGCACCACCCTGCACCAGGAGTCGGGCCGGGTGGAGGTGGCCGGCTTCACCGCCACCCCGGGCGGCGAGCGCACCTGGACCCTGCACGCGACCGCCCGGCTCACCCGGCGGCCCCCGGCCCGGACCCGACGGGACCTGGCCGCGGCCCGGGCGGGCAGTCAGCGGCAGGTGGCCCGGGCGGAGTTCTACCAGCTGGTCGAGCGGATGGGCTTCCAGTACGGACCGGCCTTCCGCACGGTCGAGGAGATCGCCACCGGCCCCCGGCGGACCGTCGGGCGAATCACCGCCCCCGAGCCGGTGCGCGCCGAGCTCGGCGACTACCGGTTCCACCCCGCCCTGATCGACGCGGCCTTCCAGGTCCTGCTGGTGGGCGCCACCCCCGGGGGGACGGACGGGGAGCGACCGGCCGGCCCGTACCTGCCGGTGGGCGTCGACGGCGTGACGGTCTGCGGCCGACTCGCCGAGGAGATGTACGTGGTGGCCGAGGTCGTCGAGGCCGACGCCCGGGTCATCCGCAGCGACCTCGCGCTGTGCGACGCCGAAGGGCGGGTGCTCGTCGACATCCGGGGCTTCCGGGCCCGTTCCCTCGACACCGCGGCCGGGCTGAGCCCCGACCGGATCGACCAGGGCCTCTACGAGGTCGAGTGGCGGGCCGCGCCGGCCTCGGAGGAGGACGCCTCCGCCGAGGAGGGGCAGGCCGGCACCTGGGTGCTGCTCACCGGCCCCGGCGGGGTCGGCGCCGAGACGGCCCGGCAGCTCGCCGCCGCCGGGCAGCGCGCCGTCACGCTCACCGCCGCCGCGGTGCCCGAGCCGGTCGGGAACCCGACCGACGGCTACCGGCTCGACCCCGCCCGCCCCGAGCACTACCAGCAGGTGCTGACCGAGCTCGCGGACCGGACCGGCATCGACACTGTCCTCCACCTCTGGAGCCTCGACGCGCCCCGCGCCGAGGAGGACTCGGCCACGGTGCTGGAGGACGGCCAGGACCTGGGCGCGCTCTCCGCCCTGCACCTGATGCAGGCGCTCTCCGCCACCGTCACCCGACGGCTGCCCCGGGTCTGGCTGGTCACCCGCGGCGCGCAGGCGGTCGGTCCGGAGCCCCGGCCGCTCAACCTGACCCAGTCCCCGCTCTGGGGCATCGGCCGGGTGATCGGCCACCAGGAGTTCCCCGGCCTCTGGGGCGGCCTCGTCGACCTGGACACCGGGCCCGACCCGGAGCAGGCCCGCCGACTGCTCGACGAGATCACCGCGCACCGGGACGAGGACCAGGTCGCCTTCCGCGACGGGCAGCGGTACGTCGCCCGCCTGGCGCCCGCCAGCGGCCTCACCCCGGCCTTCCCGGTGGCCCTGCGCGACGACCGGACCTACCTGGTCACCGGCGGCCTGGGGGCGCTCGGGCGGATCGTCGCCCGGTACCTGGTCGAACGGGGCGCCCGCCACCTCGTCCTGATGGGGCGCAGCCCGCTGCCCGCCCGCGACACCTGGCACGACCTGCCCGCCGACCACCCCCGGCGCGAGCTGGTCGACGAGCTGCTCCGGTGGGAGCGCCACGGGGTGCGGGTCGACTGCGCCGCCGTCGACTCCGCCGACCGGGCGCAGCTGCACGCCTGGTACGCCGAGCACCGGCGACGGCACCGGCCGCCGGTCGGCGGCGTGGTGCACGCCGCGGGCGTCGTCGAGGACGAGCTGATGCTGCGGATGGGCCGGGACGCCTTCCAGCGCGTCACCCGCCCCAAGCTGGCCGGCGGCTGGCTGCTGCACCGGCTGTTCGCCGACGCCCCGCTGGAGTTCTTCGTCCTGTTCGGCTCGGTCGGCTCCGTCATCGCCTCGGCCGGGCAGGCCAACTACGCCGCCGGGAACGCCTTCCTCGACGCGCTCGCCCAGCACCGGCGAGCACAGGGTCTGCCCGCCCTGAGCATCGGCTGGGGCCCCTGGTCGGTCGGCATGGTCGAGCAGCTCCACCTGGAGCAGATGTACCGGCGGCGCGGCATCGAACTGATCACCCCCGAGGCCGGCACCCGCATCCTCGGCCGCCTGCTCGGCCAGCGCCCGGCCCATGTGGTGGCGATCACCGCCGACTGGGCGACCGCCCGGGCCGGCTCCGCGGGCGGACAGCTCCCGCCGATGTTCGGCGAGCTCGGCCTGGCCGAGGCCGACCACGGCGGGGAGGACGAGGAGGCCGGCGCCGACGCCGTCCTGGCCGCCCTGCGGCGCACGCCCGAGGCCGACCGCCCGGGGGCGCTCGCGGCGCACCTGCACGCCGTCGCCGCGCTCGTCCTCAAGCTGGACCCGGCCGAGTTCGGCGACGAGGAGAACCTCACCACCCTGGGCATCGACTCGCTGATGGCGGTCGAGGTCAAGCACCGCATCGCGGCGACGCTGCGCGCGGAGGTCTCCGTCCTGGACCTGCTCCAGGGCGTCACCGTCCGCGACCTGACCGCCCGGATCCTGCCGCTGCTGGAGCTGTCCGGCCCGGAGCCGTCCGGTCCGGAGCCGGTGGACCAGGACGCGGCCGAGCCGGAGCCGGACGACGAACTCGCGGCGCTGCTCGCCGACGTCCCGCCCGAGGAACTCGCCCGCCTGCTCGACGAACTGGAGCAGGACCGCACCGACCCCACGGACCCCACGGACCTCATCGGCCCCACGGACCCCATCGACCACCCGACGGGAGCGACCGACCATGACCCAGCTGCTCAGTAGCCTGCGGCGCGCCGTGATGGGCGTCTCGGACGCGGAGGCGACCGCCTTCAGCCGGGGCGACACCCCGACCTGGCGGCACCTCGAAACCGTCGTCCGCACCGCGGTCGGCGGCTACCACGCCGTCCTCGACGGCAGCCGCCTCGACGACCTCGTCCCCCGGCTCGACCGGACCCCGCTGGAACTGCGCGGATACGCCTACGAGGGCGCCGCCATGGGCCTCACCGGCCTGGACTGCTTCCTGCCCGGCAGCTCCCGGCTGCGGACCTACCTGGCGGGCCCCGGCAGCCCGCACGTCTACATGGTCCACATCGGCGCGGGCGAGGCCCTCGCCCGGCTGCGCCGCAAGCCCGAGCCGTTCCTGCGGCGGCTGGCCGATCCCGCGCTGCGCTGGCTGGTGATGGACGGCTACGGCTTCCACGAGGGCTTCTTCAAACCGGAGCGCTACGTGCAGCGGCAACAGGTGCCCGCGCACCTGTCGCCGTTCGCCCGGCGGGTCTTCGACCAGGGGCTCGGCCGGAGCATCTGGTTCACCTCGGGCGCCGACATCGACCGGATCGCCCGGACCGTCGCGGCCTTCCCGGCCCACCGGCACGCCGACCTGTGGCTGGGCACCGGCGTCGCCTGCGGCTACGTCGGCGGCGTCGACCGGCCCGTCATCGAGGCGCTGCGCACCGCCGCCGGCCGGCACGCGCCCCGGGCGGCGGTCGGCACCGCGTTCGTCGCCAAGGGCCGGCTGCGCGCCGGCAACCTGATCCCCGACACCGAACTGGCCTGCGAGGTGCTCTGCGGGATCCCCGCCCAGGCCGCGGCGAAACTCGTCGACCAGGCCTTCGAGGGCCTGCCCGACACCCCGGCCGCGCCCGCCTACGACACCCTGCAACGCCGCCTGGAGGCCGGCCTCGCCGTCGGCCCGGCCACGACGGAGGAGCCCTCATGACCGTGCTGGGCGCCGCGCTGCGGCCGCTGTTCGAGGTCGCCCCGACGGACCTGCCGCCCGGGGCGACCGGCGGCGGCCCCACCGCGGAGCGGCTGAGCCGGGTGGTGTTCACCGTGACGGAGTGCTGCGAGCGGACGCTGCTCACCCGGCGCGAGACCGCGCTGGTCAAGGCCCTGGACGCCTACCCCGAGGAGCTGCGCGGCTTCGCCTACGAGGGGGCGGGCGTCGGCCTCGCCGCCCTGGACCACCTGCTGCCGTGGCAGCGGCGCACCCGCCGCTTCGTGGACGGGCCGGCCGGCCCGTACGTCTTCGCCGTCTACCTCGGCGCCGGCATGGGGCTGGCGCGGCTGCGCCGCGACCCCGAGCCGTTCCGGCGGCGGCTGAAGGACGACGTGTTCGGCTGGGTGGTCCTCGACGGCTACGGCTTCCACGAGGGCTTCTTCGCCCACCGCCGGCACGTCCAGGAGCGCGCCGTGCCCCGGCACCTCAGCGGGTACGGGCTGAGCGCCTTCGACCACGGCCTGGGGCGCAGCATCTGGTTCGCCACCGGCGCGGACGTCAAGCGGGTCGTCGCGACCATCGAGGCGTTCCCCGAGTCGCGCCGCGGCGACCTGTGGGCCGGCGTCGGCCTGGCCTGCGGGTACACCGGCGGGGTCGACGAGCCGACCGTCGAGGCGGTGCGGGACCGGGCCGAGGGCTACCGGGACCGGCTCGCCGAAGGGGTGGTCGTCGCGGCCAGGGCCCGGCACCAGGTGGGCAACGCCGCCGCGTACGACGAGATCGCCTGCCGGGTGGTGTGCGGGACCGGCAGCCGTGAGGCGGCGGAGATCGCCGCCGCCGCCCTGGTCGACCTGCCGACCGACGACGTCGAACCGGCCTACCAGATCTGGCGCCGGCGGATCCGCCGGCAGTTCACCTGAGCACCGCCCAGCCGGAGGCACTGCTCACAACTCCCGTCGTACACCAGCCCGGAGATGGGGAGAGAATGTCCAACTCGGAAATCGCCATCCGCTTCTTCCTCCAGCTGACCGCGATCCTCGCGGTCTGCCGCCTGGTCGGCATGCTCGCCCGCAGGGTGGGGCAGCCGCAGGTGGTGGGCGAGATGATCGCCGGCGTCCTGCTGGGGCCGTCCCTGCTGGGGCTGGTGGCCCCGGACTGGCAGCACAAGCTGTTCCCGACCGGCCCGTCCATGACCATGATCTACGTGGTCGCCCAGGTCGGACTGGTGCTGTACATGTTCCTGATCGGCCTGGAGTTCGACACCGGGCTGATCCGGCACCGGATCCCCAGCGCCGTCTCGATCTCGGTGTCCGGGGTGCTCGCCCCGCTGGTGCTGGGTGCACTGACCGCGAGCGTGCTGGTGCAGCAGAGCGGCACCTACTTCGCCGCGGGCGTCAAGAGCTGGCAGGCCATGCTGTTCATGGGCTCGGCGATCGCCATCACCGCCTTCCCGATGCTCGCCCGGATCATCTTCGAGCGCCGGCTGACCGGGACCTCGCTCGGCACCCTCGCCCTGGCGGCCGGGGCCACCGACGACGCGATCTCCTGGTGCCTGCTGGCGGTCGTCCTCGCCGTGTTCAAGCACGACACGTCGATCGCGTTCCTGGCCATCGGTGGCGGCATCGCCTACGCGGTCACCATGCTGACCGTCGGTAGACGGCTGCTGGCCCGGCTGGGGGCCAAGGTCGAACGGGAGGGCGAAGTCGGTCCGCCGGTCCTGTCGTTCGTGCTGATGCTCCTCATGCTGGGGGCCTGGTTCACCGACTACGTCGGGATCTACGCGGTGTTCGGGGCGTTCCTCCTCGGCGTGGCGATGCCGCGCGGCCTGCTCGCCGACCGGATCCGCAGAGCCTTCGAGCCGCTGGTCACCCAGCTGCTGCTGCCGCTGTTCTTCGTGTTCTCCGGCCTGAACACCCAGATCGGCCTGGTCAACAGCGTGACCCTGTGGGGGGTCGCGCTGCTCATCCTGGCGGTCTCGGTGCTGGGCAAGGGGGTGGCCTGCTGGTTCGCGGCCCGGCTCAACAAGGAGCCGCAGCGCGAGGCGCTGGCGCTCGGGAGCCTGATGAACGCGCGCGGCCTGATGGAACTCATCCTGCTCAACATCGGGCTCCAGGCCGGGCTGATCACCCCGACGCTGTTCACCATCCTGGTCTTCATGGCCATCGCGACCACGCTGATGGCCACCCCGCTGTTCGAGTTCGTCTACGGGCGGTTCCGTTCGCTGCCCACCGCCACCGCAACAGCCGCCGCCACTGCCGGAGCCGTTCCGGGCCTGGCCAAGGTGAAGGGAGCGCGGCGATGAGCCTGCCGCTCGGAACGCTGCTCAAACCGGTCTTCCCGCTGTCCGCGGAGTCCTTCCCGAAGATGGCGGCCGAACGCTTCGGCGCCCAGGAGGACATGGACAAGACCTGGCTCACCTTCGAGCCGGTCGCCCGGACCCTCGTCGACAGCTTCTACCTGACCCTGGACCACCCGAAGGAGCGGGACCTCGTCCCGCGGCTGGACGACACGCCCCCCGAGCTGCGCGGCATCGCCTACGAGGGCGCCGGCATGGGGCTGATGCTGCTCGACAGCCTGTTCCCGTACCGGAAGCGGCTGCCGGCCTTCCTGCACGGGCCCGGCGCGCCCTACCGCTGCCTGGTCTACATCGGCGCGGGCCTCGTCCTGCCCCGCGTCCCGCTCGCCCCGCGCCGCTTCCTGCTCCGCCAGGACCCGTTCCTGCGCTGGCTGGTGATAGACGGCTACGGGTTCTACGAGGGCTTCTTCTCCTGGCGGGAGGTGGTCGAGCGGCACACGGTGCCGCGCGGGATCGACGGCTACGCGGCCCGCGCCTTCGACCAGGGGGTGGGGCGCAGCCTGTGGTTCTCCACCGGCGCCAACGTCGAACGGATCACCGAGACCGTCCAGGCCTTCCCGCCGCAGCGGCACGGCGACCTGTGGAGCGGCATCGGCCTGGCCTGCGCCTACGCGGCGGGCGTGATGGACCGCACCGCGATCGTCACGCTGCTGCGCAAGGCGGGCCGGCACCGGGCCGACATCGCCGCGGGCAGCGCGGTCGCCTCCGTCTTCCGGGAGCAGTCCGGGCTGCCCGCCCCGCACACCGACCTGGCCTGCGACGTGGTGTGGGGGATGGACGCGTCCGCGGTCGCCGCCCTCGCCCACGAGGCCGGTCTCGGCCTGGGCGGGCCCGGCGTCGGACCGGCCGACGGCCCGGGCGTACCGGAGTACGAACGGTGGCGGCGGCGGATCCGGGCGGCCTGGCTCGACAGCCCGGCGGCCGGCTCGTCCGGCTCGTCCGGCCCGTCCAGCTCGTCCGGCTCGTCCGGCCCGTCCGGCCCGGAGGCGAAGGGGGCCGGGGCATGACCGCCGTCGGAGCCGTCCGCAGGCGGCTGTTCGGCATCCCGTCCGCCCGGGCGGTGTTCTCCCGGCCCGGGTTCGCCCCGGAGGCCTGGGAGCGGTTCGCCCCGGTGGCCTGCTCCCTCATGGAGGGCTACCACGCGGCCCTGGAGGACCCGAGGCTGCCGGTGCTTGCGGCCCGGCTGGAGGCCGTGGAGCCGGCCCTGAAGGGCTTCGCCTACGAGGGCGCGGGCATGGGGCTGGCCGCCCTGGACATCGTCACCCCGCACCGGCGGCGGCTGGACGCCTTCGTCGCCGGCCCCGGCGCCGCCCACATCTACCCGGTCTACGTCGGCGTGGGCCTGGCCCACGCCCGGATGCGGCGTACCCCGGAGAGCCAACTGGCCGGACTCGACCCGCTGTTGGGCTGGGTGACCGCCGACGGCCAGGGCTTCCACGAGGCCTTCTTCAAGCGCCGGCGCTACGTCGAGCAGCACGCCGTGCCGACCCGGCTGAGCCGGTACGGGCGCCGCTTCTTCGACCAGGGCGTCGGCCGGGCGCTCTGGTTCTCCAACGGCGCGGTGGTCGAACGTGTCGCCCCCCTCATCGCCGGCTTCCCGGCCGACCGGCACGCCGACCTGTGGAGCGGGGTGGGGCTGGCCGCGGCGTACGGCGGCGGTGCCGACGAGGCCGGCCTGCGCGCGGTCCTCGCGCACGCCGCCCGCTACCCGGCCCAGCTGGCCCGCGGCGCGGCGACCGCGGCCTGGGGCCGTCGTACCGCCGGCAACCCGACCGCCCACACCGACCTCGCCTGCCGGGTCTTCTGCGGCCTCGGCGGCGAGGAGGCGGCCGCGGTGGTCGAGGAGGCTGCCCGCGACCTGCCCGTGATCAGCGTCGAGCCGCCGTACGAGATCTGGCGCGGGCGCATCGAGGACCGGCTCGCGGTCGCCCGTAGCCGCGCCCACAGCGCGTGACCCGCGTGTCCCGCACGCGCACCGCATGACCCGCGCGACCCGCCTGCGCACCGCATGACCCGCACACCGCTGGAAGAACCGCGAACCGCCAGGAAAGGGAAGGGGATCCACCGTGTACGACGCCATCGTCATCGGCGCCCGCGTGTCCGGCGCGCCCACCGCCATGCTGCTCGCCCGGAAGGGACACCGGGTACTGCTGCTGGACCGGGCCACCTTCCCGAGCGACACCGTCTCCACCCACATGATCACGGTCGAGGGCAGCGCCCGGCTCCGACGCTGGGGGCTGCTCGACCAGGTGGTGGCCTCCGGCTGCCCCGCCGTCACCAACATCGTGCTCGACCTCTGCTTCGACCGGTACGGCCACTTCACCCTGGAGGGCTTCCCGTACCCCGACGAGGACGGCTTCGCCGCCATCTACGCCCCCAAGCGCACCGTCCTCGACCAGCTCCTGGTGAACGCCGCCGCGGCGGCCGGTGCCGAGGTCCGGGAGGGGTTCTCGGTCCAGGAGGTCCTCGTCGAGGACGGCCGGGTGGTGGGGATCCGCGGCCGCGGCCCCAGCGGCATCACCGTCACCGAGCGGGCCCGGGTGGTGGTCGGCGCGGACGGCCTGCGGTCGATCGTCGCCCGGACGGTCTCGGCGCCCGAGTACCACGTCGTCCCGCCCAAGGCGTTCGGCTACTACACCTACTGGGACGACGTGGAGTTGATGGGCCTGGAGTTCTACACCCGCCCCGGCAGCACCGTGATCGCCTTCCCCACCCACGACGGCCAGGCCGCCGTGTTCGTCGAACGGCCCGAACGCGACTTCGCCGACTTCAAGTCCGACGTGCACGCCGGCTACCTCAAGACCGTCGACGACATCGCCCCCGGTCTGGGCGCCCGGCTGGCCACCGGATCCCTCGCCCACCGCTTCATGGGCGCGGGCAACCGCCCCAACTTCTTCCGGCGGCCGTACGGACCGGGCTGGGCGCTGGTCGGCGACGCCGGCGTCCACAAGGACCCGATCACCGCCCAGGGCATCACCGACGCCTTCCGGGACGCCGACCTGCTGGCCCAGGCCCTGGACGCCGGGTTCTCCGGGCGGATGCCGCTCGAAACCGCGCTGAGCGGCTACGAGTTCCGGCGCAACGAGGCCCTGAAACCGCTCTACGACTTCATCGTGGACCACGCGGCGATGGAGCCGTTCAACCCCGCCTTCCAGGACGTGCTCGCCGCGATGCGGGGCAACCAGGACGCCGTCAACCGCTTCTTCGGCGTCATCCAGAACACCGTTCCCTGGGCGGAGTTCTTCGCCCCGCAGAACCTGTCCGCCCTGCTCGGCCTCACCGACGCGGGCCTCACCGAGGTCGACTGAGCCGCCCCGCCCGCCCCTTCCGCCTCTTCTGCCGGGAGAAACCCATGACCTACGTGATCACCGAAGCCTGCGTCGGGAACAAGGACACCGCCTGCTTCGACGCCTGCCCCGCCGACGCGATCCACCCCGGCCCGGACGAGGCGTCCTTCGGCCGGCACCTCCAGCTCTACATCGACCCGACCGAGTGCATCGACTGCAGCGCCTGCGAGCCGGTCTGCCCGGTGGAGGCCATCTACCCCGAGGAGGAGGTACCGGCGGAGTCACAGGACGCCATCGCCGTGAACCGCGACTTCTTCGACGCCCAGGCATAGAACTGCCGGACGACTGCCGGACGTCGGCAGCAGGACCGCCAGGCCCAGCGACGCCTGGCGGTCCTGAGACCCGCCGAGGAAGTCACCGGGAACGTCTCACCGCCCCGCCGGGAAGTCGGCGGCGGCGCTCGCCCCGGCCCACTTCCGCGTCTCCTGCGCGCGCGCCTCACCGGCGGCCAGGGCCGCGGTCACGGCCTGGGCGCCGAGCAGCAGCCGGCGTGGTGGGTCGTCGTGGCCGACGACGTCGATGATCACCCGGGCGGCGCGGGCCGGGTCGCCGGGCTGCGTGCCGTTGTTCTCCTGCCGGTACCGGTTCATGGCGCCGACGGTCTCCTCGTAGTCGGGGCCCACCGCGTGCAGCTCCATGGACGAGCCCTGCCAGTCCGTCCGGAAGGCGCCGGGCTCGACGATGACGACCTTCACCCCGAACGGTGCGACCTCGCTGGCCAGCACCTCGGAGAAGCCCTCGACGGCGAACTTCGCGCTCTGGTAGGCACCCATTCCCGGGGTGCCTCCGACCCGGCCGCCCAGGGACGAGAACTGCACGAACACTCCCGACCGCTGCTTGTGCAGCATCGGCAACGCGGCCCGGGTGACGTTGACGACACCGAAGAAGTTCGCCTCGAACTGCTCGCGGAAGTCCTTTTCCGTCATCTCCTCGATCGGGCCGCTGTTGGCGTATCCGGCGTTGTTCACCACCACGTCCAGCCGCCCGAACGATTCGACCGCGCTGTCCACCGCGGCACGGGCAGCATCCACGTCGGTCACATCCAAGGCCGCGGTACGAACCCGCCCCCCGTAGCGGGAGACCAGGTCCGCCAGCTGCTCCGGCCGCCGAGCCGTCGCCAGGACCTGGTCCCCGCTCTCCAGAACCGCTTCGGCCAGGCACCGCCCGAAGCCCCGGGAAGCGCCGGTGATCAACCACGTGCGAGTCATGTCAGGACCCTTTCGCTCCGTTGTGAGACCCATCGGTCCATCACTGTCACGTGCGACGTATCCACCGCGCATCAGTCATCTGACGCCCAGTCCGTGACGGGGCGGCCAGGGGTGATCGAATCCGGGCAGCTCAGCCGGCCTCGCTGTTCGTAGGATGGGCGCAGCTCCTCCGGGAGGAACTCGTACCGGAGGTGACATGCCGCAACACGCGAAACACCAACTGCTCGGGCGGGCCCGGGAGGTGGAGGTGCTGGACCGTCTGCTGCGCGAGGTGCGCGGCGGGCGCAGTCGGGTGCTGGTGCTGCGGGGTGAGGCGGGGGTCGGCAAGTCGGCGCTGCTCGACCATCTGGCCGGGCAGGCGGGGCCGTGGCAGGTCGTGCGCGCGGCCGGCGTCGAGGCCGAGGCCGAGTTCGCCTATTCGGCTCTGCAAAGGCTGTGCGCCCCGCTGTTGTCGCACCTCGATCGACTGCCGGCGGTGCAGCAGGACGCGCTGCGGGTCGCGTTCGGCCTGAGCGCGGGGAACCCGCCCGAGATGCTGCTGGTCGGGATCGCGGTCCTCGGTCTCTTCGCCGAGGCTGCGGCCCAGTCGCCGCTGGTGTGCCTGGTCGACGACGCGCAGTGGCTGGACCTGATGTCCCAGCGGATCCTGGCGTTCGTCGGGCGCCGGCTGGACACGGAATCGGTGGCGTTGGTGTTCGCCGAGCGGATCACCGGAGGGAGGACGGAAGCGGGCTTCTCCGGTCTGCCGGACCTTCCCCTGCGCGGGCTGGCCGACGCCGACGCCCGGGCGCTGCTCGCCGGCGTGCTGCCGGGGCCGGTCGACGCCCGGGTACGGGACCGGATCGTCGCCGAGACCGGCGGGAACCCGCTCGCCCTGCTGGAGTTGCCCCGGGGCCTGTCCCCGGCGGAGTTGGCGTTCGGCTTCGGCGGGCCCGGCGCCGGCCCGCTGGCGACCCGGGTCGAGGACGGCTTCCGTCGGCGGGTCGACGCGCTGCCGGCCGACACCCGCGCCCTGCTGCTGGTCGCGGCGGTCGAACCGGTCGGCGACGGGCCGCTGTTGTGGCATGCGCTGCGCCTGCTGGGCATCGGGCTGGAGGCCGCGGCACCGGCCGAGGCCGCGGACCTGATCACCCTGGGAGCCTCGGTGCGGTTCCGGCACCCGCTGGTGCGTTCGGCGGTATGGCGCGGCGCGGATGTCGCAGCCCTGCGTGCGGCGCACGCCGCCCTGGCCGAGGTCACCGACGCCGAGCGCGACCCCGACCGGCGGGCCTGGCACCGGGCCCACGCCGCGGTCGGGCCGGACGAGCACGTCGCCGCCGCACTGGAGGGCTCCGCCGACCGGGCCCTGGCGCGCGGCGGTCGGGCGGCCGCTGCCTCCTTCCTGGAACGAGCCGCAGCGCTCACCCCCGACCCGAAGGAGCGGGCGCGGCGCGCACTGGCGGCCGCAGCGGCCAATGTCGCCGCGGGTCTGCCGGCTCGGGTCCCCGACCTGCTCGCCGCCGCCGAGCTGGGGCCGCTGGACCGGTTGCAGCGGGCCCACGCCGGTCGGCTGCGGGCCAAGGCGTCGTCCATGACCGACTCGGGGAAGGGCGCGGTGCAGCCGCTGCTCGACGCGGCGAGCCAGTTCAGGGACCTCGATCCGGCCGTCGCGCGGGAGACCTGCCTCGCGGCGTTCGACGCGGCCGTCTGGGCCTGGCCGCATGACGAAGGCGGAATACGGCGCGCGGCCGAGGTCGCGCGTGGCCTGACACCCGGTGACGAGCCGGCCGGAATATTCCTCCGTGCCCTGGTCGCATGGACCACGGACGGGCAGGTTGCCGCCTTCCCGCTGCTGGCGCAGGCGCTGCGCTCCATCGCCGACGAGGAGGAGCCGTCCGTCCTGTGGGCGGCCACGAACGCCGCCGCGGAGCTGGGCGATCTCCAGGCCTGGCTGGACATCACCGATCGGACGGTCCGCTTCGCCCGGACGACGGGCACGCTGTCGGTCCTCTCGACGGCCTTGCCCTACCTGGCGGGCGCGTTGGGTCATGCGGGGCGTCTCTCCGAAGCCGAGGGCCTGCTGGCCGAGGCCGCAGCCATCGAGAAGGCCACCGGCGTGGTGACCCGCACGGCCTCGGCGGCCATGATCGCCGCGTACCGGGGACGGGAGCGACCGGCCCTGGAACTGCTGGAGGCGATGGAACGGGACGGCCAGCAGCGTGGCCTGGGCCGGCTCATCCGGGTGGCCGCGTGCGAGCGGGCCGTGCTCCACAACGGCCTGGGCAACTATCCGCTCGCCATGGAAGCGGCGCTGCGCGGCGGAGTGCACAAGGACCTCGTGGTGCACTTCTGGACGTGCAGCGAGCTGGTCGAGGCCGCGACCCGGGCCGGCGAGCCGGCGGTGGCGGCCGGGGCGTGCGAGCGGCTCGCCGACTGGAGCCGGGCCGGCACGCCCTGGGCCCTGGGCGCGCATGCGGTCGCCGACGCCCTGACCGGAGCACCCGAGCAGGCCGAAGACCGCTACCGCGAGGCCGTCGACCACTTCGGCCGCGGCGGGCTCGGCGTGTTCGAGACTCGGGCCCGACTGCTGTACGGGGAGTGGCTGCGCCGCCGGAACCGGCGCGCGCAGGCCCGTACCGAGCTGCGGGCGGCGTACGAGGCGGCCGCGCGAATGGGCATGGAGGGGTTCGCCGAGCGGGCCCGGCGTGAGCTGCTCGCCACCGGTGAGACGGTTCGTAAGCGGACCGCCGGCGCGCCGGTCCTGACCCCGCAGGAGGCGCAGATCGCCCGCCTCGCGGCCGCCGGGCACCCGAACGCGGAGATCGGCGCGCACCTGTTCCTCAGCCCTCGTACGGTTGAGTGGCACCTGCGCAAGGTCTTCGCCAAGCTGGGGATCTCCTCCCGTCGAGAGATCGACGGCGCCTTGTCCGTGCGGTGACCGCCGTGCGCTGATCGCTGTGTGGTGATCGGCATGCGGTGATCGCCGATGTCCGGCGGGCCCGTGGGACGGCTACGGCAGCACGGTACGCAACTCCCGCCGTGAGCTGATGCCGAGTTTGATGAACACCTTGCGCAGGTGCCACTCGACCGTACGGGCACTGAGGAAGAGCTCGGCTCCGATCTCTGTGTTCGAACGGCCGTCCCGTGCGCGCCTGGCGATCCGGCTCTCCTGCTCCGTCAGCTCGACCGTCCGTTGCCTGGCAGGCGGCGACACCGAGACCCCGCACTCGGCGAGTTCACGGCGGGTGCGTTCGGCGAATGCATCGGCGCCGATCTCCACGAACATGAGGAACGGGCCCGGCGGATCCCCGTTCCGCAGGCCGAAAACGGTTGCCAGCGCCTCGGCCTGGGGCGCGGGGAGACGGTCGACCCCGTTCAGCAACGGGAGGCACAGCTGGTGCAAGGCGGCGTAGGGCAGTTCCACCTCGGACTCGACCCCGGCTACTCGCTGGATCCGCGCGTCCGCACCGGTGCGCAGGGCGTGGTCGAGCAGGGCGGTCTTCCCGACACCGGCCTCGCCCAGCACCACGAGAACGTCGCTACGACCGTCCCGCATCGCCTTCAGCAGAGCGTCCGGTCTCGCGCATTCCGCGCTCCGCCCGAGCAACACCAGATCCTCCCAGCGGCCGATGCACGGACGTCGTCGTAGATCTAATACGACCGTGTGCCAGGCACCGGGCCAGCTCGGGGAGGACGGCCGGGAGGACGGAGGGTGAGGACGGGGGAACCGCCCTCCGCCCTCCCGGCGTTCGGGGGCCGCTCTTCAGCGGCCGGATGGTGAGGAGTGGTCAGCGGGTGGCGCGGGCGGCCTGCTCGACGACGCCGGCCACCAGGCCGGGGTGGGACACCGCGACGGAGTGGGACGCGGCCACCTCGGTGGTGTGGGCGTGGGCGCGCTCGGCCATGAACCGCTGCGCAGCGGCCGGGATGTTGAGGTCCTCGGTGGTGACGATGTCCCAGCTGGGGACGGTCTGCCAGGCGGCGGCGGTGGCCTTCTCGGTCAGCGCGGCCTGCGCGATCGGCCGCTGTGTCGCGGCCGCCAGCGCTGCCCGGTCGGCCGGGACGTCGGCGGCGAACTGGGCCCGGAACTTGTCCTGCTGGATGTAGAGGTCGGTGCCGGTGATGCCGTCGGCGTTGGTGAACGGGACCGGGTCCAGGGTGCCGGGCAGGGTGGATCCGGGGTACTGGTTGGTCAGTTGCAGGGCGGTCTCGCCCGGCGCGGGCAGGAACGCGGCGACGTAGACCAGGGCCTTGACCCGCGGCTCGCCGACGGCGGCCGCGCTGATGACCGAGCCGCCGTAGGAGTGGCCGACGAGGATGACGGGGCCCTTGATGTGGTCGACGAGGCTGCGCAGCGCGGCGGCGTCGGAGGCCGGGCCGCGCAGCGGGTTGGCGGCGGCCACGACCGGGTAGCCGTCGCGGCGCAGCCTGGCGATGACGCCGTCCCAGCTGGAGGCGTCGGCGAACGCACCGTGCTCCAGGACGACGGTCGGCTTGGGGCCGCGGTCGGTCGCCGCGGAGTCGGTCGCCGCGTCGGCGGTACCGGTGAAGGTGGAGGCGCCGATCGCCGCGAGGGCGCCGACGGCAGCGGCCGTCCCCGTGATGAACCGCCGCTTGCGGCCGTGCTCGATGCCTGACATGGGCCACGCTCCTGGGAGGGGAGAGATCGGAAGGGGTGGCCTTCACTGTCGTCGGTGGATCGTCTCGGCCGCATCGGTCATGTGACGTCAACCTGCTGCCTGTCCGGGCGCCGCGCACCGCGTTCTCGACTCAGCGTCAGCTGACTGATGTGCCCGGGCGGTGTGCCGACGACAGTGATGTCGCCATCCCCGAATCCGAGGAGAGATCATGAAACGACGGCTTCTGACGCTCGCGGCGGCCGGTGTGTCGCTGGCGGCGGCCGGTGCCATCTGCGCACCGGTGAGCGCGTCGGCCGATCCGGTGCACATCGCGACCCCGGCCGCCGCCGGCCCCGCTTCGTTCACCTGCACCCCGTTCGAGCTGCCGGCGCCGGCCGGCACCGCGGTGGAGTCGGTGACCGCGACGGCCGCCCCGGCGGGCACGTTCCAGGTGCCCGGCGCGCCCCCGTTGGGCGGTTACCCGGTGCCCGACGTCCCGGCGCACTGCGAGGTGACGGTCACGCTGACCCACCCGGGCGCGAACGACCACGCCAAGGTGCAGGTCTGGCTGCCGCAGGCCGGCTGGAACGGCCGCTTCCAGGCGGCCGGCGGCGCCGCCTACGCCGCCGGGAACATCGGCGCGGTGGCCGCGGCGGTCAAGCAGGGCTACGCGGCCGCCACCACCGACGCCGGCGTGGACACCAGCGGCCTGGACAGCAGCTGGGCACTGGACTCCCGGGGCCGGATCAACACCGCACTGCTGGAGAACTTCGCCGCGCGCTCGGTCCACGAGATGGCGGTCGTCGGCAAGCAGGTCGTCGACGGCGTCTACGGCCGTGCCGCGTCCTACTCCTACTTCAACGGCTGCTCCACCGGCGGCCGCCAGGGCTACCTGGAGGCCCAGCAGTACCCCACCGACTTCAACGGCATCAACGCCGACGCCCCCGCCGTCAACTGGAACCAGTTCGAGGTGGCCACCCTGTGGCCGCAGGTGGTGATGAACGAGGCTCACACCTACCCCACCACCTGCGAGTTCAACGCCTTCAACCAGGCCGCGCTGAAGGCCTGCGACAAGCTCGACGGTGTGGTCGACGGCCTGATCAGCGACCCCAACCGCTGCGACTTCGACCCGCGCCGCCTGATCGGCACCACGGTCGTGTGCGACGGCAAGGAGTACACGATCACCGCCGCCGACGCCGACGTGGTCCGCAGGATCTGGGACGGCCCGCGCGACGCGTTCGGCAAGCGGCTCTGGTACGGCCTGCCGATCGGCGCCGACTTCTCCTACCTGGCCGCCAGCAGGACCGATGAGAACGGCGTCACCACCGGCCGGCCGTTCATCGTGCCGGCCCAGTGGGTCGCCACGTTCGTGGAGAAGCAGCCCTCGTTCAACACCGCGAACCTTGGCTACGCGCAGTTCGACGAGATCTTCCGGAAGGCCCGCGCCGAGTACGACAGCGTCATCGGCACCCGGGACGCGGACCTCTCCGCGTTCCGCGACGCCGGCGGCAAGCTGCTCACCTGGCACGGCGACGCCGACCAACTGATCCCCACCGCGGGCACCGTCGACTACCGCAAGCGCGTCGACGCCCGGATGGGCGGTACCGAGAAGGTCGACGACTTCTACCGCGTCTTCCTGGCCCCCGGCGTCGCGCACTGCGGCCTGAACGGTGGCAACGTCGACGACCTGGCCGCCCTGACCGCCTGGGTCGAGCACGGCCAGGCCCCGAACGTGCTGCACGCCACCCTGCCCACCGCCACCGGTGGGACCGTCGCGCGCGACGTCTGCCGCTACCCGATGGTCTCCCGCTACACCGGCCACGGCGACCCGGGCGCCGCGAGCAGCTTCCGCTGCGTCAAGGCCTCGCGCCACTGACCACGGCGCGCGGCGAGTTCGGGTCTGCCCCCGGGTCGGGGGCGGACCCGAACTACTCAAGAGGGCGCCCGCCGTGGTCGGCGCTCTCGTGGATCACAGATGGTCGGCGTCCACCACGGCCTGGGCGAACGCCGTCGGCGCCTCCTGCGGCGCGTTGTGGCCGATGCCGGTGAGCACGCGGTGCTCGTACGGGCCGGTGAAGAACCGCCGGTACCCGGTGCCGTCGGTGGTGGCCAGGAACGGGTCGAGGGCGGGGTCCAGGGCGATGGTCGGCACGGTGATGACCGGCCGGGCTTCGAGCAGCTGCTCGTAGCGGTCGTAGCGGCGATCGCCGTCGGCCAGGCCCAGGCGCCAGCGGTAGTTGTGGATCACGATGGCGGCGTAGTCGGGGTTCTCGAACGCCGCGGCCGTGCGCTCGAAGGTGGCGTCGTCGAACTCCCAGGTCGGGGAGACCTCGTCCCACACCAGCCGGCACAGGTCGTGCCGGTTCTGCCTGGTCTCCATGGCGACCCGGCCGCGGTCGGTGGCGAAGTAGTACTGGTACCACCAGGTGTGTTCGGCCTTCGGCGGCAGCGGGTTCTGCTGCGAGGGGATGTTGATGACGAGGTAACCGCTCACCGCCACCAGGGCCTTGACCCGCTCCGGCCACAGGGCCGCGATGACGTCGGCGGTCCGCGAGCCCCAGTCGAAGCCGGCCAGCACCGCCTTGTGGATCTTCAGGGCGTCCATCAGGGCGATGATGTCGAGGGCGGTCGCGGACTGCTGACCGGTGCGGACAGTCGTCGGGGAGAGAAAGGTGGTGGTGCCGTGGCCCCGCAGGTACGGCACGATCACCCGGTAGCCGGCGTCCGCCAGCAGTGGCGCGACGTCGACGAAGCTGTGGATGTCGTAGGGCCAGCCGTGCAGGCAGATGACCACGGGCCCGTGCTTCGGCCCGAGCTCGGCGTAGCCGATGTCGAGCACACCGGCCCGGACTCGCTTCAGCTCCGGGAACGAGGTGTGCGTGCCCGGGGCGATGGTCGGGATGACCGGGGCCGGGCGGCCGGGCCGGTCGGCATCGGCCGCGAAGGCGGTGGGCCCGTTCGACGCCGCGCCGACCGACACGGCGGTGGCGCCCACGCCGAGACCGACCGCCTTGGTGAACGTACGCCTGTTGATCATGTCTGATCCTTCCCGGAGACTCACTGGCATCTGGCATCTCCACTCTTCGTCGGCCACTGGCCGGACGCATCAGTCACATGACGTCGAGACACTCGAAGACGCACCAAGGACCTGCCGGGCCGTCACATTCAGTCATCCGACTCTTTCGGCCGGGCCACCGCTCGGTGATCCTCGAAGGAGCGCCGCAACGCCGGCGGATCGTCGTCCGCAGCCGGAAGGTCTGGCCGTGAAGCAAACCCCCGTCGTCCTCATCCACGGTGCGTGGTTCCACCTGTCCTCCTGGGAGGGCTGGGCCGAACGGTTCACCTCGTACGGTTACGCGGTGTGCGTCCCGGGCTGGCCCGGCGAAGCCCCCACCGCCGACCGGGCCCGCCGCGATCCCGGCCCACCGAGCGACCTCGGGCTCGCCGCGCTCACGGCCCACTACGAGGAGATCGTGCGTTCCTTCGACCACCCGCCGGTCCTCATCGGGCATTCGGCCGGCGGCCTCATCGCCCAGCACCTCCTCGGCGCCGGCCTCGGCCGCGCCGCCGTGGCTCTCGCGCCGCTGCCGGCCGGCGGTGTGCCGCTGGACGACGGCCGGCCCCGGCCGTGGTCGCTGATGCCGGCCGGCTCGCCCCGGCACCCGGGCTTCGAGCCGCTGCCCCGGACCTGCTTCCGACACGTGGTCGCCAACGCGGTCGGTGCGGAGGAGGCGGCGAAGCTCTTCGACCGGTACGCCGTCCCGGCCCCGCGCCGGCTGCTCGCGGACCTCGGACTCGATCGCACCGCCGCCGGGCCGGCCGACACCGTCGTGGACACGGCCAATTCGGCGCGCGGACCGCTGCTGCTCGTGTCCGGCCAGGAGGACCGGATGGTCCCGGACGTCGTGACCCGCTCGGTCTACAAGCGCTATGGCGACTCCTCCGCCGTGACCGACCTGAAGCAGTTCGCCGATCGGGGGCACTCCCTGGTGTTCGACAGCGGCTGGCGCCTGGTCGCCGACCACGTCCTCGCCTGGCTGGCCGCCAACGGCGTCGAGGCCGTGGCCGCCCAGGACTGAGCGCGGAGATCAGACCTGCGTGGCATCAGGCCCGTGCAGGCTCCTCGGTCCGGCTCAGCGCGTCGCGCAGCGCCGCCCGGGTCGTGATGCCCAGCTTGGGGAAGACGCGGTACAGGTGCGAGCTGACGGTACGCGGCGACAGGCGCATCCGCTCGCCGATCTCCTTGTTCGTCAGGCCGCCGGCGGCCAGGTCGGCGATGCGGCGTTCCTGCCAGGTCAGCGAGGCCAGGTTCAGCGTCGAGGTGCGGGGCGGGGCCCCGGTGGCGCGCAGTTCGGCCCGGGCCCGCTCGGTCCAGCCGGCCGCGCCCAGCCGCTCGAACGCCTCGGCCGCCGGGACCAGGTACTGCCGCGCCGTCACCGGGCCCTGGACGTGGCGCACCCGGATGCCGTGCGCCAGCCGGATCCGGGCCAGCTCGAACGGGAAGCGGGCGGCGTCCGGGTGCGATTCGGCCCGCGCGAACATCTCGGCGGCCTCCCGCTCGTTCTCGGCGGTCATCGCCAGCGCCCCGTAGGTGATCAGCCCCAGGCGGGGTGACACGAGCGGCAGACCGGCGTCGCGGGCGGCGAGGGCGTGTGCCCGGGCCTGCTCGACGCGTCCGGTGTGCTGGGCGGCCTCGACGAGATCGAGCAGGGTGCGCGAGGCCTGGTACGCATAGGGCCGGAACGTGCCCGGCTGCGTGATGCCGATGGCGTAGAGGTACGCGGCCTCGTAGTCGCCGGAGCTCAGCGCGGCGGTCGCGCCGGCGGAGTCGGCGACCTGGGTCAGGAACCCCAGTCCGCGCGGGCGGGCCCAGGCGTCCACCTCGGCCTGGAGGTCCCGCGCCCGCCCGACCTGTCCGCGCAGCGCCGCGAGCTGGGCCAGGTACGCGCGGCTCTGGGCGGCGAACAGCTGGTGGCCGTGCTCGGCCGCCAGATCCAGGCCGCGCTGTCCGGTGTCCTCGGCCTCGGCCCATTCGCCGACCGCCATCTGGTCGAGCATGATCTGGTGCAGCATGACCATGCCGGTGGCCACGGCTCCGGTCTCCAACTCGCGGTCCACGACGCGCTGGAGGTGGGGGCGGTACTGGCTCAGGATGTCGAGGTGGTACGCGGCCGCGCCCAACCGGGTGACGTCCCAGGGTTCCAGCTCCGGCAGGTTCGCGGCGGCTTGCCGCACCGGCCCGGCCCAGTCGGCTCCGTGCCTGGTCACATCGCTCCAGGTGTCGCGGTAGAGACGCGAGCGTTCGGTGACCAGGCCCCCCAGGGAGGCGAGAAGTCCGCGCGTGCTCTCCCAGGTCGCGCGGTCCCCGCTGTACTGACTGATCGCCAGGAGAAGGATCACCAGCCGGGTGAGGACCTCCTCACCCGGCTGGGCTCCGCCGACCGCCGACACGGCGGCCGTCCCGCCGTCCCGCAGCTTCTCGATCGCGGCCGAGACCTGTCGGTGGGTGGAGCGGACGTCCCCGTCCTGGTAGAGCGCCTGGTAGGCGGCCGCCAGCACCGAGGCCGGCGACCCCGTCGAACCGGGTGCGAGGCCTGCCTGGACCAGCCGGTGCGCCTGGCCGAGGCGGGCGGCGTGACCGGCGACGAAGGCCGCGTCGGCCAGCCGCCGGGACCGGTCGGCGTGGTTCTCGCTGAGCTCGGCGGCCCGGGTCAGCCAGGTCACGGCCGCCAGCGCCCCGCCGCGCCGGGTCGCCGACTCGGCCGCCGCCTCCAGGATGTCGGCGACGTCCTCGTCGGGATCGACCGTTGCCACCGCCAGGTGTGTCGCCCGGCGTTCGAGGTGCTCCCGGTGAACCTGCGCCAGCGCCAGGTGCGCGGCGCGGCGCTGGTTGGGAGTGGCCATCTGCACGACGGCGGAACGCACCAGCGGGTGGCGGAAGACGAAATCGCCGGTGGCCGCCTCGATGTCCAGCAGCCCGGCGGCCACTGCCGAGTCGGCGTCGCGCATGCGATAGCGCGTGCCGGGGGCGGCGTCGGCGCTGCTCGGGGTCCCGGCGCCGTCGAGCGCGCCCGTCAGCAGCTCGCCCCGCACCCGCTCGTCGAGGGCCGCGATGCGGGCGCCGAACAGCCGTTGCAGCCGCCGGGACAACGGCATGCCGTGCTGACCGATCAGTTCTTCGGCCGAGAGGTCGCTCGACCGGCCGGCGAAGTGGGCGGGCAGCTCCAGCAAGGCCAGCGGGTTGCCCTGGGCCTGCTCCAGGACGAGGCGGCGGATCCGTCGGCTCAGCTCCGGGTACCGGTGGTCCAGCAGGCGTGCCGCGTCCTCGTCGGCGAGGGCGGAGACCGGCAGTTCGGGCAGTGCGGCGGTGTCGAAGCGCGACGTGAGGTCGGTGCGGACCGCGACCAGCAGCTTCACCGGAGTGCCGGCCAGGCGTCGGCCCACGAAGCCGCAGACGTCGGCGCTGGAGTCGTCCAGCCACTGCCCGTCGTCGAGGACCAGTAGCAGCGGCCGCTGTGCGGCGCAGCGCGACAGCAGGCCGAGAACGGCGATGCCGAGCGTCATGACCGAGGGCGGATCGCCCTGCACTCCGCCGAACACGGCGTCGAACACCGGCCGGATCCCGTCGTCCAACCGCGCGACGTCGGCGAGCAGCGGATGGAGGACTTGGTGCAGCCCGGCATAGGGCAGCCCGGACTCCGCCTCGACGCCGGCGGCCCGGATGACGAGGTGGCCCTCCTGCTCCGCCAGCACGGCGGCGTGGCTCACCAGCGAACTCTTGCCGACCCCCGCCTCCCCCCGCAGGACGAGCGCCTGGCCCGCGGCCGACTTCACGAACGCCACGAGCTCCGCCTGCTCGTCCGCGCGGCCCACCATCGTCGTGGTGACGGACTTCATGCCGCCCTACTCCTTCCTGATGCCGCTCTCAGCCGCCGAGTCCGGCCGCGTGGGCCATGGACCGTCGTCAGCTCCTGCGCCGCCATGGCTGCCGGTCGGCATCCACCGATCACGATCCCGGGACCGCGGGCCCGTCGAGCCGGTGCCGAACCCTGGCCAGTACCCGGGCCGGGGGCGACCAGTGTCCGGCACCGGCTCGACGGGCCGCCGCCGCAAGGGAGTCTGAGGACAGCCGTTCAGGACACCCGAGGCAAGGAGCGCAGGGAGAACCCCATGGCAACCATCCATTTCACCGAGCGGACGCCGGTCACCCCGGAGCAGTTCGTGGCGAGCCTCACCGACTTCGGGCCGGGTCGTCGGGAACTGTTCCCCAACAGCGCCGACGAGTACTTGCAGGTCCACGCGGAGGGTGTCGACCACGCCGACGTCACCGAGGGCTCGGGCGGCATATGGGAACGGCTGCGGTACGACTGGTCCGACCCGAACCGCGTGGTGATGACCACGGTCGACTCCAATATCTGGGGCGGCGCCTCGGGACACACCTACACCTTCACTCCGTTGCCGGACGGGTCGACGCAGCTGGACGTCGTGGTGGTCCGCGAAGGCAAGAACCTCAAGGGCCGCGTCACAGGGCTGCTGCTGGGCAGTGTCGGCAAAGGCGTACTGGCGAAGGCGTTGAAGAAGACGATCAAGGCGGTCGAGGCCCGCAACCAGCTGCCCCGCCCGTAACGCGCCCCCGCGTACATCCCCCGATCCGCACGAACGGCAGACCCACCACGGCCGTCAACCGCACGGCCGCGGTCGAACTCGCCGGCGAGGGTCGCAACGGCGGCACCGCGCGCTCCACCGGCGGTCCGCACTCGGCGTCCACCAGGTGGTCATGGGTGGGGTGTTCCTCTCGGAGCGGTGATCGGGATCGTGTCGGATCCGGGGTGCGCCTCAGTGCACGAGGGCTGAGACGAGCATCAGGGCGGCGACGGCGAGCAGGACGACGGCGAAGGCGCGCTGGAGGGTGCCGCCGGAGAACTTGTCGGCCAGGCGCTTGCCGTCCCAGGCACCGAGGATCGCCGCGGCGGTGAAGGGGGCGATGACGGCCCAGTCGAGGCCGTGGGCGGCGCCGAGGCGCGGGACGAGGGCCGCGGCGGAGTTGGCGGTGATCACCAACAGGCTGGTGCCGATGGCCTCGGCCATGGGGAAGGCGAGGACGGAGACCAGGGCGGGCACGCCGAGGAAGCCGCCGCCGACGCCCAGCAGGCCGGTGGCGCCGCCGAGGGCCGCGCCGACGGCGGTCGCGCGCCACGGGCTCGCGGTCGTGGCCGGTGTCCCGTCCGTGGTGCACCGGGCGGGCCGGAGCATGCGCCAGGCGGCGAAGCCGGCCAGCAGGGCGAAGGCGGCGGTGAGCAGGGTGCCGGGCAGGTGTGCGGAGAGCAGGCCGAGCAGGGCCGCGACCGGGAGGCCGGCGGCGGCGAACAGCAGGCCGCTGCGCCAGCGCACCCGCCCCGCGCGGGCGTGGGCGAGCAGGCCGGTGATCGAGGTGGCGGAGACGATCAGCAGGCTGGCGGTGGTGGCCGCGGCCGGGCTGAAGCCGAGCAGGTAGATCAGGGCCGGGACGGTCAGCATGCTGCCGCCGCCGCCCAGACCGCCGAGGGCCAGGCCGACGACGGCGCCCGCGAGCAGGGCCGGGATGAGCACGGTCATCGGGCGCCCGCCCTGGTTGTGCGCGCCTGCGGACATCGGGACGTGCGGCGTCCGACCCGCTGGGCGGTGGCGTGGATGTGGTGCATGACCTGGGCCTTCCGGTGCTGATCGGCATCGTTTGCGGATACCCCCAGAGGTATACGATGCTGTCTAGCGTAATACCCCTCCAGGTATCCGCCGACCCGGACCCATACCCCCGGGGGCATCGGGACTGCCGGCCCCACCACCCATCCAGCACAGGAGGCTTCCGTGCACTTCGCCCAGCACTACCTGGACTGCCTGTCGCAGGCCGCCTACGTCATCGGCGACCCGACCACCGGCCGCGCCGTCGTCGTCGACCCGCGCCGGGACGTGGACGACTACGTCGCGGACGCCGAGGAGCACGGCTTCACCGTCGAGGCCGTCATCAACACCCACTTCCACGCCGACTTCCTGGCCGGCCACCTGGAACTCGCCGAGCGCACCGGCGCCTGGATCGGCTACGGCCACCGCGCCGAGACCGAGTACTCGATCCGGGGGCTCGCCGACGGCGAGCGGATCAGCCTGGGCGAGGTCACCCTGCAGATCATGGAGACCCCGGGCCACACCCCGGAGTCGATCAGCATCCTGGTCTTCGAGCACCCCGACGACGCGATCCCGTACGGCGTGCTCACCGGCGACGCGCTGTTCGTCGGCGACGTCGGCCGCCCCGACCTGCTCGCCTCCACCGGCGTGACCGCGCGGGAACTCGGCTCGATGCTCTACGACAGCGTCCACCGCAAGCTGCTCGCACTGCCGGACGCGACCCGGGTCTTCCCGGCCCACGGCGCCGGCTCCGCCTGCGGCAAGAACCTCTCCGCCGAGCGCTCCTCGACCATCGGCGAGCAGCGCCGGACCAACTACGCCTGCCGGCCGATGGACGAGGAGACCTTCGTCGCCCTCGTCACCGCCGGCCAGTCCGTGGCCCCCGGCTACTTCTCCTACGACGCCGACCTCAACCGCCGCAACCGCGACCTGTACGACGCCGGCCAGGCCGCACCGGCCCTCGGCGTCGAGGAGTTCGGCGCCCTACGGGCCGGCGGCGCCCTGGTGCTCGACGCCCGCGACCAGCTGGCCTTCGCCGCCGGGCACCTGGCCGGCTCGGTCAACGTGCCGATCGAGGGCCGGTTCGCCGAGCAGGCCGGCAGCGTGCTCACGCCCGCGGACGAGATCCTGGTCATCGCGCCGCGGGGCAGGGAGCAGGAGACCGTCACCCGGCTCGCCCGGATCGGCTTCGACCGGGCCGTCGGCTACGCGGCCGACCCCGAGGAGGTCTTCCTCGCGCACCCCGACCGGATGCGGCAGGCCGGCCGGGTGACCGTCGACACCCTGCGCGCCGAACTCGCCTCCACCCAGCCGCCGCTGGTCCTGGACGTGCGCAACTGCCGCGAACGCGCGGACGGTCGGCGCATCGAGGGTGCCCTGCACATCCCCTTGGCGGAGCTCGCCGGGCGCCTGGACGAGGTGCCCGCCGAGGGCCGCCTGATCGTCCACTGCGCGGGCGGCCACCGCTCCTCCATCGCCGCCAGTCTGCTGCGGCAGCGCGGCCGAGCCGAGGTCTACGACCTGCTCGGCGGCTACGGCGCCTGGGAGACGGCCGCCTGACTCGGGCGGGCCGGGTGCGGGTGGCGGGAATGGCCGCCCGCGCCCGGGTGTTTTCGCGGGCTATGCGGCCGTGGCCGCCACGGCCCTTGCGGCCGGCGCTTTTCGCCGCCCACGCGGGCCTGCGCCCCGTCCCGTTCCTGCTCGGCCTGGCATGCGTGAGACGCACCACCCTGCAATGGCCGCTGCTCGGAAGTGCCCGGTGGGACAACCGATCTGACGCCACATCACCAGCGGGGGGGCGCGCCAAAGCCGTGGGGGGGGGGGGGCGGGGGGGGGGGCGCCCCCCCGCCAACAGGGGGGGGGGGCGGCGGGGCGCACCCCCCGGCGCCCCCCCCCCCACCGCGCGCGGCCGGGCCCGCGCCCCCCG
>NZ_JBEOSA010000077.1:0-42547 GCF_040302625.1 Kitasatospora sp. NPDC097643
TCCTTCACCGCCGCCGGGTCGAGGTCGAGGACGGCGACCCGCGCGCCGCGCTCGGCGAGCAGCGACGCGGCGGCCAGGCCGATCCCGGACGCGCCGCCGGTGACCAGGGCGGTCAGGCCGTGGAGGTCGGTGGTCATCGCTGCTCCTCCCTCGTGGCGGCGGAAAGGTCGGCGGAACGGTCGCCGGCCAGGTCGGCGGCCCAGAACGCGCCGTCGGGGTAACGGTAGCTGTCGATGCTCGCCCGGTGCATGGCGGCGGAGAACCCGGGCGCGGTGGGTGCCAGGTAGTGGCCGTCCCCGATCCTCACCGGGTCGAGGAAGTGCTGGTGCAGGTGGTCGACGTACTCGATGACGCGGTTCTCGGTGGTCCCGGAGAGCGCGACGTAGTCGAACATCGACAGGTGCTGCACCAGCTCGCACAGCCCCACCCCGCCCGCGTGCGGGCAGACCGGCACGCCGAACTTCGCGGCGAGCAGCAGGATCGCCAGGTTCTCGTTGACCCCGGCCACCCGCGCGGAGTCCAACTGGAGGACGTCGATGGCGCCGGCCTGGAGCAGCTGCTTGAAGACGATCCGGTTCTGCACGTGCTCGCCGGTGGCGACCTTGACCGGGTGGACGCCGCGGCGGACGGCGGCGTGCCCGAGGATGTCGTCCGGGCTGGTGGGCTCCTCGATCCAGTACGGGTCGAACTCCGCGAGCGCCTTCGTCCACTCGATCGCCTCGGCGACGTCCCAGCGCTGGTTGCTGTCGATCGCGATCCGGATGTCCGGCCCGACGGCCGCGCGGGCGGCCCGGCAGCGGCGGATGTCGTCGGCCAGGTCCGCGCCGACCTTGAGCTTGATCTGGGTGAAGCCCTCGGCCACCGCCTCCTTCGCCAGGCGGGTGAGCTTCTCGTCGGAGTAGCCGAGCCACCCGGGCGAGGTCGTGTAGGCCGGGTAGCCGCGCTGCATCAGCCGGGCGGCCCGGTCGTCGGCCCCCTGCTTGCCCTGGCGCAGCAGCTCCAGCGCCTCCTCGGGGGTCAGCGCGTCGCTGAGGTAGCGGAAGTCGACCTGGGAGACGAGCCATGCGGGGTCGGCGTCGGCGAGCAGCTGCCACAGCGGCTTGCCCTCGCGCTTGGCCGCCAGGTCCCAGACGGCGTTGACGACGGCACCGATGGCCATGTGCATCACGCCCTTCTCCGGCCCGAGCCAGCGCAGCTGGCTGTCGCCGATCAGGTCGCGGTAGAGCGAGCCCGGGTCCGCGCACAGCTCGGCGACCGGCCGTCCGACGACGTGCTCGCGCAGCGCGTCGATGGCGGCCACCTGGACGTCGTTGCCGCGCCCGATGGTGAAGGTGAAGCCATGGCCCTCGGGCCCGCCCGCCGAGGTGCGCAGCACGACGTAGGCGGCGGAGTAGTCGGGGTCCGGGTTCATCGCGTCGGAGCCGTCCAGCTCCCGCGAGGTGGGGAAGCGGATGTCGTAGGTGTCGATGGCGGTGATCCGCGCCGTGGTGGTGGACAACTCGTTCCCTCTCAGGCGTTGACGAAGGTCTGGCGCTGGACGCCGAGGCGGTCGATGGACAGCTCGACGGTGTCGCCTTCGCGCAGGTAGGGGGTGCCGGGCAGGCCGAGGGCCACTCCGGCGGGGGTGCCGGTGTTGATCACGTCACCCGGGCGCAGCACCATGTACTGGCTCAGGTACCAGACCAGGTGGTGGACGTCGAAGATCATGTTCTTGGTGTCGCCGTCCTGCCGGACCTCGCCGTTGACGGCCAGTTGCAGGCCCAGCGCCTGCGGGTCCCCGGCCTCGTCGGGCGTCACCAGCCAGGGCCCGAGCGGGTTGAAGCTCTCGCAGGACTTGCCCAGGTCCCACTGCGCGGAGTACTCCAGCTGGAACTCCCGCTCGGAGACGTCGTTGCTGATCGCGTAGCCGGCGATGTGTGCGGCCGCCTCGGCCGGGCTGTCCAGGTAGCGGGCCTCGCACCCGATGACGACGGCGAGCTCCACCTCCCAGTCGGTCTTCGTCGAACCGCGCGGGATCAGCACCTGGTCGTACGGCCCCACCACGGTGGACGGGTCCTTCATGAAGACCACCGGCCGCTCGGGGACGGCCGCGCCGGTCTCCGCCGCGTGGTCGCGGTAGTTGAGGCCGATGCACACCACCTTCCCCGGCCGCGCGACCGGAGCCCCCACCCGCAGGCCGTCGACCTCCACCACGGACAGCGCCCCGCTCGCGAGCGCCTCCCGCACCCGCTCGATCCCGCCCGAGGCCAGGAACGCCCCGTCGATCTCCTCGGTCACCCCCGACAGCCCGTACGCCCGCCCGTCCTCGGCGAGCACGACGGGGATCTCCGCCCCGGGCTCGCCGATCCGCATCAGCTTCATGTCCACCTCCGGTCGATGAGCACCGACTCCAGCACCGATGACCTCAGACATCGGATGAATCGATTGCGCCCCTGACCATACGGTCCGGCGCCACCGCAGCACAAGAAGTCATCCGATGCCCTCTCCCCGCGCCAGAGCTCCTGGCACTTGTCGAGAGCCCGAAGCAACCCTATGCTTCACAGCGACCAGTCATCCGATGTTTCCCCGACCGGGATGTACTGGTTCCCCGGCAGGTGTCGGCGGCCACCAGGGCTGAGGGTCCCTACCGGCCGCCGACACCGAGCCGCCGCGGCAGCTCTCGTCCGGAGGGTCGGCGGCCCCTCCGGACGGGGTGTCCGGAAGGGCCCCCGAGGTCAGGGGGTCATAACGTCAGCGGGTCAGCGGGTCAGCCGATCGACCACTGCTGCAACGGCGAGCCGGTGTCGGGCTGCTGCGTCACCAGGGCGCCCTCGGCCGTCGACGCCGTGGAGAGCAGGAGTCCGCTCGCGGCCGAGGCGACGGTGTAGGAGCCGTTGGCCAGCAGCTTGACGTTCCACCGCTGGTTGGTGCCCCCGCTGCACGGCCACTGGATCACCGCTGCGCCGGCGGTGGTGGATCCGCCGCTGACGTCGGCGCACATACCGGACTTGCCGTTGACGAGGGTGTAGGAGCCGTCCGGCTGCCGGAGGAACTGCCACAGCTGGTTGCTGCTGCCGCTGGCGGTCCAGGTGATCATCTGGTTCCCGGCGTCCACGCTGCCGTTGGCGTCGTCGAGCGCCTTGCCGCCGGTGATCAGCGAGTGGCTCCCGCTGAAGGCCGGGGTGACCGTCCAGGTGAGGGTGGCCGAGCTGGTCGCGGTCCCGGACGAGGCGGTGAGGGTGACCTTGCCGATCCCACCGGTGGTGGGAGTGCCGGAGACCAGGCCGGAGGCGCTGATCGACAGTCCGGCGGGCAGGCCGGTCGCCGAGAACGTCAGCGGCTTGCCGGCGTTGTCGGTCGCGGTCAGCTGGAGGGAGACCGCCGCGCCGGTGGTGCCGGCCTGGTCGCCGGGGCTGGTGAGGACGACGGTCTCGGGGGCGGTACCGGTCGGGGTGAAGCTCAGGGTCTGCTCGGCGGCGGTGCGTCCGCCGCCGACCGTGCCGCCGCCGGTGTCGGTCCAGGTCCGGCCGGGCGTGGTCTCGGCCAGCCGGCCGGAGGTGGCGGACATGCCGATCGCCAGGCCGCTGTAGCGGTTGACCAGCCGGAAGGTGCCCGGGGTGGAGGTGTTGGGGAGGATCCACCACTGCTGTCCGACGCTCGCGCCGCCGCTGCCGACCGTTGTGACGGTGGGGCTGGTGCCCCACGCCCGGTTGGCGGTGGAGGTCGAGTCGACGCCCAGCAGCCGGCCGCTGGCGGAGTTGACGATGCGGTAGGAGCCGTCGCCGTTGGCCAGGAACGTCCACGACTCCCGGGCCGAGCCGGTGGGGGATGCCGTCGAGGTGGTCGCCGAGCTGTTGGGGGCCGCCTGGGTCAGGACCCGGCCGTTGCCGTTGCCGATCCGGTACGTCCTGGTGAGGTCGAGCGGCGCGGCGGGGGTCGTCGAGTCCACGGTGACGTTGGCGTACTCGCCGCCGGAGGACGCGCACGCGATCGAGCAGTAGGACCGGAAGGTCCTGCCGACGACGGTGGAGTCGGTGCGGTTGCCGTTGTCCAGGAACCAGCGGTACCAGGAGCCGGAGGTGTAGCTGCCGGTGTCACCGGCCAGGGTCCACTTCTGGGTGGCGAGGTCGTCGGTGACGTAGAAGCGCTGCGGTGCGGTGCCGGAGACGACCTCGGGTTCGCCGATGTACTTGCCCAGGTGGGCGTCGTAGGCAATGTTCATGATGAACAGGTCGGACTTGGCGGGGAGTTTTCCTGCGGCGACCTGCTGGTCGACGGTGCCGGTGTTGGCCGGGTCGTAGTCGTCGGCGATCGGGGTCCAGCCGTTGGGGTTGGTCGACGTGGCCGGCACCATGTTGCTCTCCAAACCGCCGACGCCGGGCTGGGTCCAGGTGCCGCCGTACCACTTCTGCCACGAGTTGCCGGCCATCTTGGCGGAGATCGGGGCCCGTGCGACGTGCGCCAGACCGCCGTTGCTGCCTCCCACGCCGCCCTTGGGGATGATCCGGGAGCCGTAGTAGACGTAGAAGTAGCCGGAGGCGGTGTCGACGAACAGCCGGGGGTCGCCGTCGCCGTAGTCGTACGTCTGGTTGGGGAAGGCGGTGCTGTCGCCGCGGGTGGTGCTGTAGGGCGACGTGATCGCGTGGCCCTGGATGGTCCAGGTCCGGCCCTGGTCGGTGGAGACGGCGTAGTCGATCGCGTCGTAGTGCAGGCCGTCGCCGAAGGGTTGCGGGGTGAACTCGTTGTGGACCAGGCCGTACCAGTTGCCGGTGTCGGGGTCGACCCAGGTGCCGACCAGGTCGCAGAAGTTCTTCTGCGAGTAGCCGGAGCCGGCGGGTGCGGCGGTGGCCGCCAGGCCGGTGGGGCTGTTGTTGCAGCGCCAGGTGGTGTCGTTGTTCCGGTCGCTGCCGTTGGCCGGGTTGACCGCGTCGCTGACCGGCGACCTGGTGGCGGAGTCGAGGTCGGTGCCGGAGTAGAAGGACCAGGTCCGCGACTCGGTCGCGCCGTACAGGGCGACCGACTGCTGGAACCAGAACGTTCCGTCCTTGTCGATGTACGTGGCGGCCGGGGTGTCGGTCGGGTACGCGTAGGAGCCGGTCGACCCGACGGACACGGTGTAGGTGGGGGTGACGGCCGAGGCCGGCGGGGACACCAGCGCCGGACCGGCAACGGTGACGAGCGCGGCGGCCAGCAGCGCTGCGGTGGATCTTCTTCCAGGAGCTGACACGAGTACTCCTCATGGGGTGGGGGCCGAGGTGCGCGTCCCGCGCACCTCGGATGGTCGGCCCCCCGGAGTGGGGTCCGGGGGGCCGGGTCTCAGCCTTCCGACATGCGGAAGTCGTAGTGGGGCGGTACGGGTTGGCCCGGGTGGACGGCCAGCCACAGGGTGTCGAGCGAGACCTCGCCCTCGCGCATGTTGTCCACCCGGATCCCCTCGGCCAGGAGCTGCCGGACGCGGTCGTCGTCACCGAGCGCGTGCGCGGCCTTCGCCTCGGACAGTCGGATCCGGCCGTTGCCGCGGACCGCGGCGGGCAGCGCCTCGACGACGGCGAGGGCGTCCTTCGAGCGGTCGGCCCGCAGGAGCGCGTCGAGCACCTCGGTGGTCAACTCCCGCAGGTCGGGGCGCAGGAGGTGGGCCTCGGCCATCAGGTCCGCCGCTTGGTGCGGCGTGTCGGCCAGGAAGGCCAGCGCCCGCAGGGCCCACGGTGACCGCTGCTCGGCGAGCGAGCGCTGCCACGCCCGGCGTGCCGCGTCGGGTTCGCCGTCCGCGAGCCGGATCAGGCCGAGGTGGTAGAGGGCGTGCCAGTCGCTCGCGCTCTCCTCCAGCAGCGCGCGCCAGTGTGCGCCGGTGACGGGGGCGGCCGGCGGATCGCTGATCGGCAGGCTGCCGGTGGCGAGCAGGTGCTGCCAGGGCTCCTGTTCGGCGCCGGGCGCGCCGAACGGCAGCAGGGGCGACGGGGCGAACCGGCCCGCCTCGATCTCCAGGGCGGCCCAGCCGCTCCCCTGCGCCAGGACCTGCTCCGGTGCGCCGAACTCGCCGGCCAGGGCCAGCGCGCGGTCCAGCTGCTCGGCCGGGACCAGCAGGTCGAGGGCGTCGGCGGCGGCCGACCGGGCTTCGTCCCAGGGACCGTGCACGGCAGCGGGATCGGCTTCGAGCATCCCGTAGGCCTCGACCCAGGACCAGGTCGCACCGGCGGGCATGGGGAGGTGCTCCAGCTGGGTGCGGGCGAGTCCGGCCTGGATCTCCAGGTACGCGGAGTCCGGGCCGGACAGCCACTCCTGCCAGTGCTTCCCGCCGGTGCCCGTGCCCCAGCAGAAGAGCTTGCGCCCGCGCAACCGGTCGGTGGACGTCTGGACCAGGCCGGTGCCGGTCCCGTCCAGGGCCGCAATCCAGCGGCGCTCGCCGGCCGGGACGTCGAGGAAGTAGTCGGCGGCGCCGGCGGCCCGGCCGGGGTAGCTGCGGTCGTCGCCCTCGACGACCGGGAACTCCACCCGCTTCAGGTCGCTGACGTAGTCGCAGTGGAAGGCGTGGTCGGCCGGGGCGAGCACCCGTACCTGCGCGTGCTCCGGCGCGGCGATGTTCGACCACCAGTAGACCGGGGTCTCCTCGGCCGACGGATTGTGGATGCCGACGTGGACGTACAGCACCGGGGAGCCGGCGGGCAGCCAGGTGTCCATCCGCAGGACCAGGCCGCGCAGGCGCTCGTAGGCGAACATCCGCAGCACCGGGGTGCCGTCCGGCGCGCTCGCCCGCACCGCGTGGAGCGGCTCGCAGGTCAGCGGCCAGTGGCCGGTGGTGCCGAGGTTCCACTCCACACCGCCGGCCAGCCAGGCGTCGCGCAGCGCGAGGTTGGCCGGTTGCAGGATTGGGTTGCGGTGGAGCAGTTCACGGCCGGTCGGCCGGTGGACCAGCGACCAGAGGCGGCCGCCGTACCCGGGCAGGAAGGTGGCGGTGAGGACGTCGTTCTCCAGCACCTCGGTGGGCAGTTCGCGCTCCGTGCGGGTGCGGTCGTAGTCGTCCTGCCGGGTGTAGGGCAGCAGCGAGTGCGGCGCCCCGTAGGAGAGGTTGCGACGCATCTCGTCGTCGATGCCGACGCCGTCCGCGGTGTACAGGGAGATGCCGTGCAGGATGGGAAGGGTGCCGACCGGGTCGGCGGCTCCCTCGATCCGCAGGACGTCGGTGCGCAGTGTCGAGGTCATTTGCCGATTCCCACGGTCATGCCCTGGATGATCCGCGTTCCCAGCCAGGAGAAGAGCGCGATCATCGGGGCGAGGATGATGCAGACTCCGGCGAACATCGTGCCGTAGTCCATTCCGTTGAGCTGCGCGGCGGCGACGAACTGGGAGAGTGCCACCGGCAGGGTGATCTGGTCCTGGCTGTGCGTCAGGACCAGGGCGAACAGCGTCTCGTTCCAGGAGCTGATGAACTGCAGCAGGAACGCGGTGATCAGCCCGCCGCGGGCGACCGGGAGCACGACCTGCACGAAGGTCCGGAAGGGCCCGGCGCCGTCCAGGGCCGCGGCCTCCTCCAGCACCGTCGGGATCCCGCTGAAGAATCCCGTCAGCATGAAGACGGTGAAGGGCATGGCCAGTCCGATGTAGACCAGGATCAGGCCGAACTGACTGTCCGTCAGGTTCGCCTGGGCCAGACCCACGAACAGCGGCACCACCAGTACCTGCCCGGGGACGCCGAGGCCCATCGCGAAGGACACCGTCAGCGCGGAGGAGACCCGCGAGCGGCGGCGTGCCAGCGCGTAGGCGCAGGGTGCCGCGACGGCGACGGCGAGGAGGGAGGAGACCACCGCGACGACGACGCTGTTGAGCGCCGCGGGCCCGAATCCGCCGTCGTCGAAGGCCCTGGCGTAGTTGTCGAACCGGGGCGGTGCCGGCAGCGCGAACGCCTGCTTGAGGATGTCCGAGCTGCCGCGCAGCGACGTCAGCGCGATCCAGAGGATCAGCAGGAGGTCCGCGGCCACCACGCACCAGACCAGCGTCGTGGCGATCAGTCTCACCGGGCCGGCCGACCCGCGTTGGGTTTGCACGAGCTGTGACCTTTCTCAGTACTCGAGGGGCTCGCGGCGCATCAGCCGGCGCAGCACCAGCGTCACCACGGTGACCATCAGCAGGCTGACGATCGCGGCCGCCGTGGCCATCCCGAGCCGCGGCGTCGTGGCCTGGGGGAACGCCTCCGTGTACACGTACAGGGCGGTGTTCCAGCTGTCGGCCGGCGGGTAGGTGCTGCTGGTGCCGCCGAACAGCAGGATCAGCTCGAAGATCTTCACCGAGCTGACCGTCCACAGCACCGCGCACACCGAGATGACGTCCCACGCGCAGGGCAGGGTCACGTGGCGGAAGCGCTGGAAGGCGTTCGCGCCGTCGAGTTCGGCCGCCTCGTAGAGGTACTGCGGGATCTGGTCGACGGCGGCCATGATGATGGAGGTGTAGTAGCCGGTCGCCGTCCAGATCAGCGTGGACAGGATCATCGGCAGCAGGTTGTCCGTCGACAGCCACTTCGGCGGCGTGGTGACCCCGAGCAGGTGCAGCGCCTGGTTGACCGGTCCGGTCGGCGAGAACAGGAAGCCCGCCGCGATGCCGAAGACCATGCCGTTGACCAGGCAGGGGAAGAACAGCACGGACCTGGCGAACAGCCTGGCCCGCATCTCGCGCAGCACCAGGGTCAGCGCGAAGCTGATGGCGAAGGTGACCGCGCCGCCGATGACCATCAGTTTCAGGGTGTTGACCAGCGCGGTCCGGAAGAACGGGTCCTGGAAGAGCAGTTGGTAGTTGCGCAGGCCGCGCCACTGCATCGGCCCCATGCCGTCCCACTTGTAGAGGCTGGTCCAGATCGCGTATCCGACCGGGGCGAGGAACAGCACACCGTAGGCGAGGAGGGCGGGGGCGGCGAACGGCCAGAACATCCGGCGCTGCCGGGCCTGCGGACCGGCGCCGCGGCGGGCCGAGGCCCGCGCGGCTGCCCGGACCGGGTCCGTCCGCGGGCTGTCACGGAGCAGAGCGGGCACGGCTCAGCCCTGGGTCTTCCAGTAGGTGGCCTGGTCGGCCTTGCACTTCGCGACGAACTGCTCGGCGCTGGTCTTGCCGTGCCACAGGTCCAGGTAGTTCTTGTAGAGGACCTTCGGCGACCAGTCGCCGGCCACCCCATCGAAGGCCAGGCGGACGGTCGCGCCGCTCAACGCCTTCTGGGCGTCGGCGAGTTCGGCCGGGGCCGGGACGTCCTCGCGCGGGGTGATGTTGAGCGCGGTGGTCGCGATGCCGGAGATCTGCTTCTTCTGCAGGAAGAAGGCGATGAATTTCTCGGCCGCCTCCGCGTGCTTGGCCTTCTTCGGGATCGAGAAGCCGAACAGCGCGGCGTCCGGGGTCTTCGCGCCGGGCGGCAGGATCGAGCCGAACTTCCAGCCGGCCGGGATCTGCTTGGCGACCTCGGAGGTGACCCAGCTGCCGTTCATGTAGAACGCCGCCTTGCCGGCCGTCCAGTTGGTCTCCTGCGCCGGGTACTTGGTCGCGTCGTAGCCGGGGATGAGGTAGCCGCCCTTGACCAGCTGCTCGACCTGCTGCGCCGCCTTCAGCACCGCGGGGTCGTCCCACAGCGCACCGGACGTGTCCGCGGAGAGCTTGCGGACGTCGATGCCGCCCGCGTTCAGCAGGTAGTCGAAGTACAGGCTGTTGGTCCAGGGGTCCTCGCCCTCGGAGGCGACACAGGGCTTGTTCCTGGCCTTGAGCGCGTCACAGACCTTGAGCAGGCCCGCCCAGTCGGCGGGGGCCTCGGGCAGTGCGGCGGCGACGTCCGGGTCGGCCGCGTTGTAGTAGATACCGGTGGTGGCGACCTCGTAGGGGATGACGTAGTGGTTGGACCCGGCCGGGTCCTTCGGCAGCATCTCGAAGTACTTGGCCGGGATGACCTGGGAGACCGGGACGTTCTCACCGGGGACCTGCATGGACAGCACCGAGGACAGATCGCGGGCCTGGCCGGCCGAGGCGACGGCACCGAAGATCGCGTCGTTGGCCTGGTCCCAGACGTCGGGCGCCTGGTTCGCGGCGATCGCCGGGCCGATCTTCTTCGAGACGTCGCGGCCGGCCCAGGTGACCTCGACCTTGGTGCCGGTCGAGGCGGTGAAGTCGGCGATCGCGGCCTTCAGCACCTGCGCCTGCGGCTCGTCGGCCCGCCACATCGACCAGTAGGTGAAGCTCGCCCCGGCCTTGGCGTCGCCGCCGGAGCCGCTGCTGCACGCGCTGACCCCGAGGGCGAGCGCGGTGGCGGCTGCGGCTCCCACGACGCGGGTGACGGCGGGCACGGTGGATCTACGCATGGGGGTGTTGTCCTCTCGGGGGGCGCGACGGCCGCACGGACTCACGGCGGACGTCGGGGAGGAGGCAGCGAGGCTCCGGACCTGGACCCGCTGGATGGTTGGGAACCGTATAGCCCACTTGACCGGTAAAACAAGGGACCGGGCAAACATTCGTGGATCGATCGAGGTTTGACCCGCCGCCTCCGACTCCTAGCTGCAAGTCACTGCCGATCAGAACGGCTTGACTCCCCCGGGCCTCGAGTCTTACGTTCGAGACATCATTATTGACCGGTCAAATTCGGGGGCACTGATGGTGACGATGCAGGACGTGGCCGAACGGGCCGGCGTCACGAAGCAGACGGTCTCGAACGTCATCAGCGGCCGGGTGGCGGTCCGTCCCGCGACCGCGGCCCGGGTCCGCGCCGCGATCGCGGAACTCGGGTACACGCCCAACCTGGTGGCCCGCTCGCTGGCGACCGGCAGCACCAGGACGGTGGGGCTGTTCGTGCCCACCGTGGCCGGGGAGTTCTACTCCGGGGTCGTCGAGGCGGTGGAGGACGTCCTGGAGGAGCACGGCTACCACCTGTTGCTGTGCACCACCCGCCTGGACGGTGAGCGCGCCCGCCGGCACCTCGCCAGTCTCACCAGCCGCGCGGTCGACGCACTGCTGATCGCCGGGGACCGCGACCTGATCGACCACCTGCCGCTGCTGGCCGACGCCCGGTTCCCAGTCGCCCTGTGCGCCTGGGAGAGCGATGCGCCGGACGCCTTCCCGGTGGTCACCATCGACTACGAGCACGCGGGCTTCCTGGCCGGACGCCACCTGCGCGAGCTCGGCCACGAGCGGGTGGCCGTCCTGGCCAGCCCCGCCCACGCCCCCCGTCTGGCCGGGTTCCGGCGGGCCTTCGCCGCCGACGGTCTGACCGTCCCCAACAGCGCGGTCCACCTGGCGACCGAGCCGACCGCCGCGGGCGGCTTCGCCGCGGCGAACCAGGCGTTCGCCGCGGACCCCGGGCTGACCGCGGTCTTCGCCACCCACGACATCCTCGCCCTCGGCGCCCTGGAGGCGGCCCGGGCCACCGGCCGCTCCGTGCCGGGGGACCTGTCCATCGTCGGCCACGACGACAACCCCGAGGTCCGGCTCACCCGGCCGCCGCTCACCAGCGTCGCCATCCCCAAGCAGGAGATGGCCCGCCTGGCGGTCGAACTGCTGCTGCGCGCCGTCGCCAAGTCGGGCACCGTGGTCAACTCGCTCCAGCTGCTGCGGCCCGAGCTGGTCGTCCGGGACAGCACCTGCCCGCCCGGGACGACCGCGGTCTGACCCGTCGCAACTCCCCACAGCGCGGCATCCGTTCGTTCCGAAAGGACACCCCAGTTGTCGATCGACCACGCCCCCGCCCCGGACCGCCTGTGGTACCGGCAACCGGCCGCCTCCTTCCTGGAGGCGCTGCCGCTGGGCAACGGGCGGCTCGGCGCGATGTTCCACGGTGGCGGAGCCGACGGACGTGCGGGAGAAACCGTCCACCTCAACGCCGACACCCTGTGGTCCGGCGGCCCCGGTCCGCACGACCGCGCGGGCTCGGCCGCCCACCTGGAGGCGCTGCGCGCGGCCGTCCTCACCGATCGCGACTACGCCGCCGCGGAGGAACTGGCCCGGCGCATGCAGGGCCCCTACCTGGAGGCCTACCAGCCGCTCGCCACGCTCGACCTGGCCTTCGCCGACAGCCGGGCGAACGACTACATGCGCGCGCTGGACCTGGACAGCGCGATCCACCGGGTCGTGCACCGGACCGGAGGGACGGAGATCGTCCGCGAGTCCTTCCTGTCGGCGCCGGCGGGCGTGCTCGTCACCCGGATCACCTCCACCGGCGGCGGGCCGATCGACCTCAGCGCGCGGCTGCACACACCGCACCCGGACGCCCGACACACCGGCACGGCCCCGGGCCGGTGCGTGCTCTCGGGCCGAGCACCCGCACACGTCGCCTTCGGCGAGGCGAACCCCGCGCGCTACAGCCCGGACGAGGGCATGGGCTTCGCGGCCGGGCTCCGCGTGCTCGCCACCGGCGGCGAACTCCGGTACGCCGACGGCACGGTGACGGTCACCGGGGCCGACGAGGTGCTCCTCCTCCTCGCGGCCGAAACCGGCTACCGCGGCCACGCCGAACACCCCGTCGGCCCGGAGGACGGACCGATCGCCGAGGTCCACCGAGTGCTGGACGCCGCCGCGGCCCAGCCCTACGAGCGGCTGCTCGCCGACCACGTCGCCGATCACCGGCAGCTGTACCGCAGCGCGGGACTGCGCCTGGGACACCACGGGCCCGCAGCGGACCTGCCCACCGACGAACGGCTCGCCGCGGTGCGGGCCGGCCAGGACGACCCGGCACTCGCGGCCCTCCTGTTCGCCTACGGCCGCTACCTGCTGATCTCCTCCTCCCGTCCGGGCAGCCAGCCCGCCAACCTGCAAGGCATCTGGAACACCGAGGTCGCCCCGCCGTGGCACTCCAACTGGACGACCAACATCAACCTGCAGATGAACTACTGGCACGCCGAGACCACCGGCCTCGCCTCCTGCCACGAACCGCTCCTCGACCTGATCGCGGACCTCGCGGAGACCGGCGCCCACACGGCGGCCACCTACTACGGCACCCACGGCTGGACCGTCCACCACAACGTCGACCTGTGGCGCAGCACCAACCCGGTGGCCGGTTCACCGGTCTGGGCGAACTGGCCGATGGCGGGCGTCTGGCTGTGCGCGCACCTGTGGGAGCGACACCTCTTCGACGGCGACCCCGCCTTCCTGGCCGAGCGCGCCTACCCGCTGATGCGGGGTGCGGCCCGGTTCCTGCTCGACTTCCTCACCGAGGACGGTGAGCGCCGACTGGTCACCTGCCCGTCCACCTCGCCCGAGCACCGTTTCCGGCTGCCCGACGGCGATCTGGTCGCGGTGTCCGCCGGCGCCACCATGGACTACTGGCTCGCCGCCGAACTCTTCGCCCACACCGCCGCGGCCGCCCGTCTCCTGGGGGTCGACCGCACCTTCGCCGACACCCTCGACGCGGCCCGCGCCCGGCTGCGCCCGCCGCGCACCGACGATCGGGGGCGCCTGCTCGAATGGTGGGAGGACCTCCCCGAGGAGGACCCCGGCCACCGGCACCTGTCCCACCTCTACGGCCTGTACCCCGGCTGCGCCATCGACCCGCTCACCGCACCCGCACTCACCGGACCGGCGCGGCTGGCCCTCGCCCGCCGGCTGGAGCACGGCGGCGGAAGCACCGGCTGGAGCCGGGCCTGGGTCTGCGCACTCGCCGCCCGGCTGGGCGACGCGGACCTCGCCCACGACAGCGTCCGGGCGTCGCTGGCGGAGTTCACCGCACCCAATCTCCTCGGCCTGCACCCGCCGGACATCTTCCAGATCGACGGGAACTTCGGGATCACGGCCGCGATCACCGAGATGCTGATGCAGAGCCACAACGGAATCCTGCGCCTGCTGCCCGCGCTGCCGTCGTCCTGGCCCACCGGCTCGGTCACGGGTCTTCGCGCCAGGGGCGGCGTCGGCGTCGACCTCACCTGGGACGCCGGACTCCTGGTCGAAGCCGAGCTGGCCGTGACCCGCACTCGCACCCTCACCGTTCAGCTACCGGCCGGCACCTCGGGACCGGCGGTGACCGACCACTCCGGGACCGCCGTCGAGGCCACGCTCGTCCAGACCGGGCCCGGACCGCAGCTGAGGATCAAGGCCCGGGCGGGTACGACGTACCGCCTGACCGCCGTTCGTTGACCGCCATCGGCTGACCGCCATCCGCTGACTCGGCCGGGAGCGCCGGGCTACTGTCTCCCCATGCGACCTCCGCTGCTGCACCGGCGCTGTCCCGAACTGGCCGACTCGCTGCCGTTCCTGCGGCTGGGCGGGGCACCCACGCCGGTGCGGGCGCTACCCGGGCTGGGCACCCGGGCCGAGCTGTGGCTCAAGGACGAGAGCGGGTACGGCGACGGCGGTTGGGGCGGCAACAAGGTCCGCAAGCTGGAGTGGCTGCTGCCGGAGGCCCGCCGCCGCGGCGCGAGGACCGTCCTCACCGTCGGCGGCCTCGGCACCAACTGGGGCCTCGCCGCCGCCTGTTACGCACGGGAGCACGGGCTGGACGTCGCCCTCGGCCTGATCGACCACCCGGTCGACGAGCACGTGCGGGCCCAGCTGGAACGGCTGCACGCCTCCGGCGCGACCCTGCACTTCCTGCACACCAGGACCAGGCTGATCCTGGCCGCACCCTGGCTCTTCGCCCGGCACACCCACGGCCGCACCCCGCCGTACTACCTCCCGGCCGGCGGCTCCTCGCCACTCGGCGCGCTCGGCGCCGTCGAGATCGCCCTGGAGCTGGGCGGACAGGTCGAAGCCGGGGAACTGCCGGAACCGGCGTGGCTGGTGACCGCCGTCGGCTCCGGCGGCACGGCCGCGGGGCTGGCCCTCGGGCTGCGCCTCGCCGGGCTGCGCACCCGCGTCCTCGGCGTCGTGGTCAACGACACCCTGCGGCTGGACACCCGCTCCCTCCTCGCACTGGCCCGCCGCTCCGCCGCCCTGCTCCGGGCCCGGGGCGCCGACCTGAGCGGCGCCGAGCCCGCCCCCGACGCGATCCGCGTCGAGACGGCCTGGCTGGGGGACGGCTACGCCCACCCCACCCGGGCCGGCGACCGGGCCCTCGCACGCGCCACCGCGCAGGCCGACCTGACCCTGGAACGCACCTACACCGCCAAGGCGCTCGCCGCCCTGCTCGACCTGGACGCGACCGGCCGCCTGGACGGCGGCCCGGTGGTCTTCCTGCACACCCACGGACCGCGCTGACGCGGCCTCACGGCGCAGGCCGGGTCGGCTTCCTGCGCCACCACGGAGCAGCGGGGAGCACGGGGAGTGTCATCGCCGCCGCGCGGACGCGGCCGTCACAACCCCGGCCGGGTCAGCGACGCAGACAGGCGGAGGTTCCAGCGGGCGGCGCGGCCGGTCAGTTCGGTGGTGGAGAGCGGCGGTACGTCGAGCCGCCAGAAGGCCTGTTCGGGCGCGCCGAGGGCGTGCAGGGCGGCGGCCCGGATCACGTCCGGCTCGGCGACGACGAGCAGACGTCCGGTCAGTTCGGCGGCGCCGTCCAGCCATTCAGCCACCCGGGCGCACAACTGCCGTACGGATTCGCCACCGTGCGGGGCGGCGGCCGGGTCGGTGAGCCAGGCCAGCACCGCCTCGGGTTCCTCGGCGGACACCTCGTCGAGCGTCCGGCCGCGCCAGCGGCCCATCGCGCAGCCGCGCAGCGCGGGGGCCTCCTCGGCGGCGGCGAGCCCGAGGGCGTCGGCGGTCTGGCGGCAGCGGGTGGACGGCGAGACGAGGGCACGGTCGGCGGCCGGAAGGGCCGGTGCGGCCGCCTGGGCGGAGCGCAGGCCGCCCTCGTCCAGCGGGCCGTCATCGTCGAAGCGGGCCTGCCGCAGGGCGGCCCCGATCGCCGGAGAGATGAAGATCACCCGAACCGTCACACACATCCCCTTCGCACACTCGCCATCCCCTTGCCCGTTCGGCCCACGGCCCGAAGGCCTGCCGAGGACGCGCCCGTCCCGCCCCGCCCCGAGCCGATCCACCGGCGCACACCCTCGGCTGAGTCCACCCACGGCGAGACGGAAGTCCGGTGGGAATCCGGCACGGTCGCGCCACTGTATGCCGACAACCGGCCGCCTCGTGCGGCGGCGGGCAGGTCGGCAGGTCAGACCCGATGGCCGGCCGCGCTGCTGTGGGGCTTCCGGCTCGCCTCGGTCGGCATCCAGGCCGCGCTCTGGACGGCCTTCGGGCAGGTCTTCGGCGCTCTGGCCCAGCGGCTCCTGGTCCCGCCGACCGCAGCCGTCGACACCGCGACTGCCGAGGAGCCGGCCCCGGCCGCCACGGTCTGATCCCCGCTCAGCACCGGTTCGACCCCGCCGCAGGCGCGCCGGCGGGGTCGACTGCTGTCCCGGCCCGGCCCGGCGATCGTCCGGCCTCTGGTTCAGCAAGTCCGGCGGGCGTACGGTGAGGACATGGCCGTGGACCCTCCGGGCCCGCCCGGCACCGCCGGGACAGGCGAGGTGCCACCGCGTCCGGGCGGCGAGTCAGGCCGCGTCCCCCACGTGCCCGGTGCGGGCCGCGTGGTGGGCTCGGCCGGAGTGGGCGGCGGGGTCGGTGTGGACGGTCGCGGCGGTCAGCCGGGGGACGGCGTGGACGAGGGCGTGTTCGGCGTCGACGGCGATGTCGTGGGCCTGGCCGACGGTGAGGGTGTCGTCGACGACGACGTCGGCCTCGGCGCGCAGGCGGTGGCCGATCCAGCGCATGCGGACCTGCCCGACCTCCAGGACGCCGTCCACCGCCCGGAGTCCGGCTTCGGCCGCATCGACGAGGACGGGGTCGACCGAGTCCATGATGCGCCGGTAGACCTCGCGGGCCGCGTCGCGCAGGACGGCCAGGATCGCGACGGTGATCAGCAGGCCGACGATCGGGTCGGCCAGCTGCCAGCCGAGCGCGGCTCCGCCCGCGCCGAGCAGGACGGCGAGCGAGGTGAAGCCGTCGGTGCGGGCGTGCAGGCCGTCGGCGGCCAGGGCGGCGGAGCCGATCCGGCGGCCGGTGGTGATGCGGTAGCGGGCGACCCACTCGTTGCCGAGGAAGCCGACGACGGCCGCCCCGGCGACCGCCCACAGGTGGGTGACGTCGCGCGGGTCGACCAGCCGTTGGACGGCCTCGTAGGCGGCCAGCGCCGCGGAGGCGGCGATGGTGAGGACGATGGCGATGCCGGCCAGGTCCTCTGCCCGGCCGTAGCCGTAGGTGTAGCGGCGGGAGGCGGCCCGGCGGCCGAGGACGAAGGCGATGCCCAGCGGGACGGCGGTCAGGGCGTCGGCGAAGTTGTGGATGGTGTCGCCGAGCAGGGCGATCGAGCCGGAGAGCGCGACCACCGCGAGCTGGATCAGGGCCGTCCCGCCGAGGATCGCCAGCGAGATCCACAGGGTCCGGATGCCCTCGGCGGTGGCCTCCATGGCGGAGTCGACCTTGTCGCCGCTGTCGTGCGAGTGCGGGGTGAGCAGGTGCGGGAGCCGGTGGCGCCACCGCGACGCCCGGGTGTCCGCGTGACCGTGCGGAGGGCCGTGGTCGTGTCCGTGGTCGAGCTCGCCCATGGCTGCCTCCCGGTGGTTCGGCGCGGCGGGCGGCCTACCACCACAACGTATCGTCGCGCGCCTGCTTGCGCACTGAACGAGCGGCCGATGCTGCCGGGCCTAGGATGTCGCCATGGCGAAAGGCGCAGAGGTTCCAGTTGCGACCAGTGGGCATCAGCGCTCCCCCGGCGAGAGCCAGCTGGCCGCAGCCGCGACGGTCTTCGCCCTGCTCGCCGACCCCACCCGACTGCATCTGTTGTGGCAGCTCACCCAGGGCGAGGCCGACGTGACCGCGCTGGCGAGCGCCTGCGGGGCGGCCCGCCCCGCGGTGAGCCAGCACCTGGCGAAGCTCCGCCTGGCCGGGCTGGTCGACACCCGACGGGACGGACGGCACGTGGTCTACGCCCTGCGGGACGGACACCTGCGCCGCCTGGTCACCGAGGCGCTGAGCCACGCCGACCACCTGGTCACCGGCGAGCCCTGGCACGCCTGACCCCTGCCGCGGCCCGGCTTGCGGGCCGCGGGAACAGCACGCCCTCACCCCGACCCGGGACCGGTCTCCGCGCAGCGCGTGCCGGGGGCCGGGCGTCATCCGGACATCCCACCATCAAACGTGTGCGCATGTGCGCACACGTCCGCTAGCCTGAGCGTGCTCCCGCCTCCGACCTCGAGGACGCGCCCGCATGCTCGCCGTACTGCGCAACCGCACCTACCGGCACCTGTTCACCGCCCAGGTCGTGGCCCTGGTCGGCACCGGCCTGGCCACCGTGGCGCTGAGCCTGCTCGCGTACAAGATCGCCGGCGACGACGCCTCCGCCGTCCTCGGCACCGCGCTGGCGATCAAGATGATCGCCTACGTCGGCATCGCCCCCGTGCTGGGCGCCGTAGCCGACCGAATACCGCGCCGGGCGGTCATGGTGGCGATGGACCTCGCCCGCGCCGGGGTCGCGCTCACCCTGCCGTTCGTCACCCAGGTGTGGCAGATCTACGTCCTGATCTTCCTGCTCCAGTCCGCCTCGGCCGCGTTCACCCCGACCTTAACCGCGACCGTCCCCGAGGTGCTCCCGGACGAACGCGACTACACCCAGGCCCTGTCGATGACCCGCATCGCCTACGACCTGGAAAGCCTGTTCAGTCCGGCCCTCGCCGCCGCCCTGCTGACCGTCGTCTCCTACCACTGGCTGTTCACCGGCACCGCGATCGGCTTCCTGGCCTCCGCCGCCCTGGTCGTCTCGGTCGTCCTGCCCAGGGCCAAGCCCGTCGAGCGCACCGGCGGCGTCTACGCCAAGGCCGCCTTCGGCACCCGCCTCTACTGGGCCACCCCGCGCCTGCTCGCCCTGCTCGCCCTGGACCTCGCGGTGGCCGCCGCCGGGGCCATCGTCTTCGTCGACACCGTCGTCATCGTCCAGGGGCACTTCCACAGGGCCGCCGGGTACGTCTCGCTCGCCCTCGGCGCCTACGGCGTCGGCTCCGTCCTGGCCGCCCTCGCCCTGCCCCGGCTGCTGCGCAGGCTCGGCGACCGCGCCGTCATGCTGCCCGCCGCCTACGCCCTGCCGCTGATCCTGGCCGGCGTCGCGGGCGTCACCGCCGCCTCGGCCGGCACCTGGACGTGGGTCGGGCTCCTGGTGGCCTGGGCCGCGATCGGTGCCGCCTGCTCCGCCGTCCTCACCCCCGGCGGGCGGGTGATCCGCCGCTCGGCCGCCGACGCCGACCTGCCCGCCGCCTTCGCCGCCCAGTTCTCCCTCTCGCACAGCTGCTGGCTGCTCACCTACCCGCTCGCCGGCTGGCTCGCCGCCGGCGCCGGACTGCCCGTCACCGCCGTCGTCCTCGGCGGTATCGCACTGGCCGCGACCCTCGCCGCCACCGCGATCTGGCCCCGCCGCGACCCGGCCCACCTCGGCCACGTCCACCACGACCTGCCCGCGGGCCACCCGCACCTCGCCGACGCCCACCGCACCCCGGACGGCTGGAACCACGGCCACGACTTCGTCATCGACCACCTGCACAACCACTGGCCCCGCCCGGTCGCGCGGGCCTGAGCCGCGGGCGGGCGGGGCACCGGCGCTGATCCGACCCACCGCCCCGATCACCGATCGCATCGGCGATGATGTGTCCGCCATGAGTCCCCAGCCCGCCGCCGGCGCCGAGCCCGGCCGAGCGCCGCAGCCGCGACCGCTGCCGGCCGGCCGCGCCGCACTGTTCGCCGGCGCCGGGACGGCCCTGGGGACGGCCGGGCACCACCTGGCCACCGACGCGCCGTTCCGCGCCGGGCCGGTGCTGCTCGGCGCGACCCTGCTGTTCGCCGCCGCGCTGCCCGCCGCCCGCCGGCCGCGGTCCCAGCCGTTCTGGCTGGCCTGGACGCTGGCCGCGCAGGGGCTCCTCCACCTCCTCCTGCCGGCGGCCCCGGCCGTGCACACCGCCGCCGGCCACGTCCACCACCTGGCCGCCGCCGGGACGCGACCGGCCGGCGGGCCGCACGGCGGGACGGCGATGACCGCCGCCCACCTGCTCGGCGCGCTGCTGGTCGCCGTCCTGGTCCACCGGGCCGACCGCGTCTGGTGGACCCTCCCGGCCACCCTCGCCCGCGCCGCCCGGCGGCTCTGCCACCGCACCGTCCGCCCCCTGAGCGCACTGCGGCCGGTCAGCGCGAAGCGGCGCCGGCCACACTTCGGCCCGCCGCCTGCCCTGCCGCGCGGCCGACTGCTCCTCGACGCCCTCCCCCGCAGGGGCCCTCCGGCCGGTCACGCCTTCGCCTGACCGTCCACGTCCCCGCTCCGTACGGCGCCGCCCTCGGCCCCGCCGGCGGACACCCCTGCTCCGGGAGCACTCATGAACCGCACCCGCACCGCCCTGCGTGCCGCCGTCGGCACCACCGTCCTGGCCGGCGCGCTCGCGCTCGCCACCCCGGCCTTCGCCCACGTCGAGGTCAAGGCCGACAACGCGCAGGCGCTCGCCACCAACGTCACCCTCGACTTCAGCGCCGAGGCCGAGTCCACCACCGCGGGCATCACCTCGGTGCGCGTCGTCCTCCCCGCCGGCATCGCCCCGGCCGACGTCGCCCTCGCCGAGGGCCCGGCCGGCTGGAAGCTCACCCCCGGCGAGGACGGCTACACGCTGGCCGGCCCCGCCCTCGCGACCGGCAAGGACCTCGACTACAAGATCACCGTCAAGCAGCTGCCGGACGCCAAGGAACTCGCCTTCAAGACCCTCGAGTCCTACAGCGACAACCACACCGACCGCTGGATCGAGATCCCCGAGAACGGCGCCAAGCCCGACAAACCCGCCCCGGTGCTCGCCCTCAAGCCCGCCGCCCCCGGCGCGACCCCGCTCGCCCCCAGCACCGCGCCCAGCACCGCGCCCACCACCGCGCCCACCACCCCGGCCGCCCCGGCCACCGCGACGGCCACGCCCTCGGTTGCCGCCACCACCTCGGCCGCCGCCCCGGCACCGGCCCCGACCACCACCGCCCCGGCCCAGGCCGCCGCCAAGAGCAGCGACGACAACTCCTCCACCACCCCGATCGTGGTCGGCGTCGTCGCCGTCCTCGCCCTCGCGGCCGGCGGCGCCCTGTGGTGGCGCCGCCGCAACACCGGCAACTGACCCCGGACAGACCGAGGCCCCGGCGGGCCACGTACTCCGTGGCCCGCCGGGGCCGTCCCGTCCCGTCGTCGGCAGGTCAGGCGGCTCCCGCGCTCAGCCGACCAGCCCCAGGCCCAGCAGGGCGCCGACCGCGCCCAGGGCCATGAAGACCGGCGTCAGCACCTTGATCTCGACCCAGCTGCCGGCCCGGAAGCGCATCGCCTTCGGCGGGCCGATCGGGTACCAGCGCTTGCGGCCGATCGGGATCGGCCACAGGATCGGGCAACCCGAGACGGTCAGCGCGTCGCCGACGCAGTGCACCAGCGCACCCAGGGCGATCGGCAGCCCGATCCACAGGTAGGACTGTCCCGGCTGGTCGAACAGCCACTGCGAGCCGTTGCCCGGCCGGTCGAGGACGTCCGCCAGCATCCAGGCGCTGGTCGCTCCCAGCAGCCAGACCAGCACGTCGCTGGAGACCCGGGCGTGCCGCCACAGCAGCCCCTCGATGGCCAGCACCATGTGCACGAACAGCACCGCCAGCACGCCCCAGCGCCCGCCGTACACCGCGATGCCCGCGGCCAGTGCCCCGCACATCACCGCCCACAGCCAGGTGTGGGTCAGCGTCCGGTGCCCGCCGGAGCGACGTGCGTCGCCCTTGCCGCGCGTCGACTTGTAGACGGCGTACGAGAGCTTGTCGATCACCTCGCACATCCAGCGCGACACCGGCCCGAAGGCCCGCGATATCGTCGCCGCCTTGTGGTCCAGATCCGGGGCGAGCGCCGCGCCCGCACAGATCAGGGCACCTGCCACCAGCACCGGCCACGGCATCGGCTCCCCCATGCCGGCCGCGACCGCACCGACCCCCAGCCACGCCGCCGCACCCGACAGCGCGTGCGCCGGTCCCATCATGACGATCCCGCCCTCCTGCTCGGATCAGGGCCGGACGGCACCTGACGGGAAGGCAGCATATCCAGCGATGATCATCATCCGACCAGGTGCACCGGCAGCACCGCTGGTCAGCCGGCCGGTGCCGGTCGGTGAGCGGCGCGGGGCGGGTGTGGGTCCCGGCCCACCCCCGTTCGGATCCGATCCCAGGGTGCGGACCCGAACGGACCGGGGTCAGGCCGGGCCGGGGCCGGGCGGGACGGGCATGGTGCGCCAGGTGTCCGCGGTGATCTCCATGGTCACCAGGCGCATGGTGGTGTCGGCCTCGGAGAAGTAGCGCTCGGTCTCACCGGTGGGGGCGAAGCCGAAGCGGGTGATCGCGCGGATCGCGTCGGTGTTCTCCAGGGACGCCATGCTCCACACCCGGGTGAGGCCGAGTTCGGCGAAGGCGAGCTTGAGCATCAGCCAGCCGATGTCGGGGGCGCACCCGGAGCCGCGGAGGTGCCGGGCCATGGTGAAGACACCGGAGTACCCGGTGGTGTCGTCCTCGACGTCCAGGCGGATGCCGCCGACGGGGCGGTCGTCGCCCTGGAGGCAGGCGGCCAGCTGGTAGTGCCGGCGCGGCACCTCCGCGGCGGTCGCCACCGCCTCGTCGAGCCTGCGCCGGATCCGGGTGTCGTCCATGACGCCGGTCGAGAGGTGGCGCATCCCGGCGGCATCGCCCCAGACCAGGCGCATGGCCGCCAGGTCATCGGCTCGGTGGTCCCGCAGTCGGACGTTGCCGGTCTCCAGGACCGGCAACGTCGCGGGCGGATGTACGGACGTGCGATCCATGCCGATCCAGGCATCGACGGACGCCACGTCGACCACTGCTCGCTTGCCCACTGTTGGTCCTCCAGAGGTCTCGAAGGGGTCAGCGCGTGCAGTAGATCAGCCGTGAGTAGACGTCCGATCAACGTCGACCGTGGTGGGCGTCCACCCGACCCCGTCGCACACACACCGCCGACCCGGGTTTGGCGGCGCGGAACCCGGCAAGCCGCCCGGTATGAACACTTCTGCTCTGCACACCTCGGCCCTGCACACCTCGGCTCTGCACACCCGCCCGTGGTCCCGACGCCTGCGCGGTCTGCTGGACGCACCGGCGCACTGGCAGTTCCTCGACACCCCGGCCGAACCGCTGAGCGACGCGGTGGAAGCCCTCCCGCTCGGGCCGTACCGCGACGCCCTGCACGGCGTGTGGCTCGGCCACCCGCTCCACCCGGCGCTGGTCCAACTGCCGCTCGGTTGCTGGACCTCGGCAGGCCTGCTCGACTTCGCCCCGGGCGGTGAGCGGTCTGCCGACACCCTCGTGGCGGCCGGTCTGCTGACCGCCGGGCCCGCCGCGCTCGCGGGCTGGGTGGACTGGGCCCGGCTCGACCCGCCCCGGAAGCGCACCGGCCTGGTGCACGCGCTCGCCAACACCACCGGTGTGCTGCTGTACGCCGGCTCGCTGCTGGCCCGTAGCCGCGGGCGCCGAGCCGGGGGCCGGCTGCTCGGCCTGGCCGGGCTGACCGCCGTGTCGGCCGGCGCCGCGCTCGGCGGGCATCTGACCTACCGGCTGGCCGCCGGACCGGACCGGGCCGCTGCCGTGCCACGGCTGGCCCCGACGGACTGGGTGGGGCTCGGCCCGGTCGACGACTTCCCGCCCGGGCAGCCCGTCCGCAGGACGGCCGGCGAACTGTCCGTGGTCGTGGTCCGCACCGGCGAGCGCTGCCACGTGCTCGCCGAGCGCTGCGCCCACCTGTCCGGTCCGCTCTCCGAGGGCACCGTGGTGGACGGCTGCCTGCGCTGCCCCTGGCACGGCAGCGAGTACCGGCTGCGGGACGGCGAGGTGACCCACGGCCCGGCCACCGCGCCGCAGCCGGTGTTCGAGACCCGGGTGCTCTCGGGGCACCTGGAGGTACGACTGCCCGAAGCGGGCTGACGGCGAGGACCACCGGGGGCCGCTTTCCGCGAAATGCGATATTCAGGACGTGTTCGGGATGGTTCCTGCTCATTTCCGGGTACACGCGATCAGGCCACGACCGACCCATGACCGGCCCATCACCTCCGACGAAGGTGCCACCATGACGATTCCGACACCCCCGGACCCGGACACCGAACCGTTCCCCCACCCGAATCCGGCGCCACGCCCCGGCGAGGGCCCCGATCCGGTGCCGCCACCGATTCCGCCGTTCCCGACTCCGGTGCCGTTTCCGGACCCCGATCCGGCACCGCCCCCGGAGCCGCATCCCGGGCAGCCGTGAGGCCCGCCCGTCGTAGCCCCGGCCGACGCCGGGGAGGCGTCGCGTGCGCGTGAACGGCACCGGACCGGGCCGACGGCACCGGCCGCTCGGCAGCCGTCGGCCCAGGGTGACGCCGCCCCGGGCCCGCCCCGGCGCAGGCACGGACCGGGTTCCGCCGGGGCTGCGGACCGCCGCCGGGTACACCTGGCGGCTGGTCCTGCTCGGCGTGGCCGCCTACCTGGTGGTCGCGGTCCTGGACCGGCTCCAACTGCCGGTCGTCGCCGTGTTCGTGGCGCTGGTCATCACCTCGGTCCTGCGGCCCTTCGTCGACCTGCTCGACCGGGCGCTGCCGCGCTCGCTCGCCGTCCTGATCGCCCTCCTCTGCGCCATCGCGCTCGTCGGCGGGATCCTGGCGCTGGTCGGGACGACGGTGGCCGACGAGTGGAGCCGACTCGGCACGGAACTGCGCGGCGGCCTCGGCCGGATCGACCACTGGCTCACCGGCAGCCCCTTCCACCTGCGGCCCGGCACCGCCACCGACCTGCGGGCGAAGATCGGCGAGTTCGTCGCCGCCCACCGCTCCGCGCTGCTCAGCACCGCGCTCAGCGGCGCGAGCCGGGCCGTGGAACTGCTCACCGCGCTGGCGCTGGCCGTGTTCTGCTCGGTGTTCTTCCTGCACTCCGGTGACCGGATGTGGCACTGGGCGCGGCGCCAGCTGCCCGCCCGGGCCAGGCCCGTCTGGAGCCGCGCCGGCCGCGCCGCATGGCACACCTTCGCGGGCTACACCCGCGGTGTGCTGATCGTGGCAGCGACCAACGCCGTCCTGGTGGGCATCGCGCTGGCCGTACTGCGGGTGCCGCTGGTCCTGCCACTGATGGTGCTGGAGTTCGTCGCCGCGCTCGTCCCGCTGATCGGCTCGCCGATCGCGCTGGCGATCGCCTCGCTGGTCGCCCTGGCCGCCCGTGGCCCGGTGGTCGCCCTGCTCGTACTCGGGCTGATCGTGGTCATCGGCCAGATCGAGGGGCATCTGCTGCACCCGCTGGTGCTGGGTTGGTCGGTGCGGATCCACCCGGTGGCGGTGGCCCTGTCGGTGACCGGCGGCGCCGTCCTGGCCGGCGTCCTGGGCGCGGTCGTCGCCGTGCCGGTGGTGTCCGTGGCCTGGGCCGTGATCACCGAACTGCGCGACCACGGCCCGGCACCGGAGGATTCCGGCTGACGAACCCGAACGGACCCGACCGTCGAGGGGCGGCCCGGACGGGCCGCCCCTCGACGTGGGTGGTGCGTGGGCCGGTGTGGATCAGGAGTAGCTTTCGACGGCCTCGGCCTCCGTGTCGAAGACCTCGAAGATCGTGATCAGCCGGGTGATCGTCAGCAGGTCGCGCGTCTTCATCGAAGGCTTGAGCAGCTTGAGCTTGCCGCCCTGCTGGCTGGTGGCGGTGTAGGAGGCGACCATCTCGCCGATTCCGCTGCTGTCGACGGAGGTGACCTGCTCCAGGTTGAGCACGATGTTCTTAGAGCCGTCCGAGAGTGCGCGGCGCACGTTCTCGCGCAGGACGACGTCGCCGTCGCCGATGGTGAGCCGGCCGGTGATGTCGAGGATGGTCACTTCCCCGTCGTAGCGGGTGTCGATCTTCGCCATGCGGTATCAGTCCTCACTTGATCAGCTTGAGCACCAGGGCCAGATCGGTCCCCGGCGGGTCGTCGCGGCGCACGATCTGGTAGCCGTCGGTGAGCCGGTCGATCATGACCAGGCCGCGGCCGGAGGGCTTCAGGCTGGGCCCGTCGGACGGCTCCGGGGGCGTGAAGCCCTCGCCCTCGTCGCCGACCGTCACGTACAGCCGGCCGGCCCGTCGCTCCCAGCTCAGCCGGACGCGCTTGGCCGGGTCCTGCCGGTTGCCGTGGAGGACGGCATTGACAACGGCCTCGTGCACGGCGAGCCCGAGCCGGTACTGCTCGCCCTCGCCCAGCCCGCAGGCCTCGCACACCTCCGCCACCCACGCCTCGGCGGCCGCCACGCTCGCCACCTCGGACGGTAACTCCACTGCCTCCGGCACGACTTGACCCCCACGCATCCGTACACCGTCAACGACCTCGGCGAGCGTATGGCGGTGACGTGAAGATCCCGCGGATGGCACGACCCCCTTCACTCGATCGAATGAAGGGGGTCGTGCGGATGTTCAGTTCACGGTCTGCGGCACGGAGACGGCCCGGTCACCCGGTCGTGTGAGTTTCCGGGCGAAGCTGACCCGGAGTGAGTGGCGGTGACACGGCGGCCAGCCCGTGATCACTAGCTTCCGGTGTGCCCGACACCCGGTTCCGTCAGGGTTCGATCGCCGGCGGACGGCGATGGCAGGACGACGTCACGGCACCGCGGGGGCCGGCCCGGCCGGGCAGGGACCCGCGGGCCGTCACCCGCCGCTGTCGGCTGGAACCTCGTCACAGGAGGTATGTGCATGGCGCTCATGGACACCCGGCCCGCTGCGCCGGGCTCGCTGCCGCTGCCGCCGAAGGTGCGGGCCCACACCTGGAGGGGGTACCACTGCGAGTCCCGGCTGGTGCGCACCACCGCCCCGGAGCTGCCGCCGCTGCTGGTGATCGGGGGTGCCTTCCAGAGCAAGGAGAGCTGGGGCCGGCTCGAACGGGAGGCCCTGCGGCGGATGGACGTGGTCACCGTCGATCCGCCCGGCTGGGGCGCCGGCAGCGTGCTGCCGCCGCACCACGGGGCCGACCTGCTCGCGGACGCGATCTGCCACATGCTCTCGGAGATCGGCATCGACCGGGTCAACATCGCCGGCGGGTCCTACGGCACCGCACTCGCGTACCGCATCGCCCAGACCCACCCGGAGCGGGTCGGCCGGATGGTGCTCTGCGGAACGATGACCTCGATCCCCGTCCACGCCCGGGCCGGCATCCGCAGCGCGCTCGACCACCTGCGGGCCGGCCGGGCGGAGGAGTTCACCGAGGAGACCCTCGCCATCCTGATGAACGGGGAGCAGCAGGACCAGGTGGTCACGGGCGCCCGGGTCCGGCGCTTCCTGCGCCGGCGGCTGAGCGGCCTCTCCGCGACGGAACGCGAGCAGGCCCTCACCAACACCGAGCGCCTGCTCGCCCACGACACGCTGGACCTCACCCAGCCGCCGGCCGCGCCGACGCTGGCCGTGACCGGTGAGCACGACACCTTCACCCCGCCGGAGCGCTGCCGCCAGCTGGCCGGGACCTGCCTGGACGGCCACTTCGCCGTCGTGGCCGGCGCCGACCACATGCTCCTGCTCGAACGCCCGGTGGAGATGGCCGACTTGACGACGCGCTTCCTGGCCGGGGAAGCCCTGGACGGGCTCGACTACCTCAAGCACGTCGAACGCGTCCGCACCCCGGAGGCGGACGGCGGCGCCGGACCGGCGCGCCACCCCGTCCACCAGCGCGGTCCGTTCGGCGGCGCCCTGCCGCAGGCGAACGAGGCACCGGCCCCGGCGCGGCGCTGACGGGGTCGGTCATCCGACGGTTCACGGCAGGAACGCGACCTCGGGGAAGGCGCGGGACGGGCCGTCGAGCAGGTGGCCCCCGCGGTGGCGCAGGTGCAGGTCGAAGAAGGCCGGCGGGTACGCCTGCTGGATGCGCACCGCGCGGGCCGGGTCGAGGGTGCCGATCCAGCCGCGGAGGTCCTCGTCGCTCATGCCGGTCAGCGTCGCCAGCTGCGGGAGCAGGGCCTGGTGGTCGCCGTACGAGACGTGGACCGCGCCGGCGGCCTGGACGTCGAGTCGCCAGCCCCGCAGGTGCGACCAGAACTGGGCGACGGCGGGCGCCTGGGCCCGGGTGAACTCGGCGGTCATCATCATGAACGGCCGGTCCAGGTCGGTGGTGATCAGCGGCTCCATCGGGGCGTCGAGGCTCAGCCCGGCCCGGATCCGCCGGTCCGCGATCATGGCGTGGGCGGTGGCCGTCCCGCCCTTGGACCAGCCGAACGCGCCGATGCGGTCCGGGTCGAGGGCGCCGCAGAGGCCGTCCGGCAGCGGCCGCCGGTCGGCGTCGGGGTTGCGCCCGGCGGCGAGGTCCTCGATGCGGTCGAGCACGAAGCGGATGTCCGCGGCGAAGTCCACCGGCGTCAGCCCGTACTGCGGGTCCCGGAGCGGGGTGATGATCCGGCCGTCGGGGAACCGGCTGAACGCGTCCTGGGTGTGGTCCACGGTGATCACCACGTAGCCGTGGCTGGCGAGCTCCTGGACCATGATCGTGTGGTCGCCGCGGTGGCTGTGCGCGCCGTGCGAGTACACCAGGACGGGCAGCCGCCGGCCCGTCCGCCGCACCGGGGCACCCTCGTGGCCGGCCGTGAGCGGGGCCGCCGCGGTGTCGGCGCCGAACCCGGTGGCGGTGAGGAAGACCCGCGCGAGGTCGGCGGGCATCCACGGCACCAGGGGGTACCGGTCGCCGTCCGGCGGGACGTCCCGGGCCGGGTACCAGACGCCGACCATCAGCTCGCGCTGGTGTCCCGGGCCCGCCACGGGATCCGGGCGGGAGGCGTCGACCAGGCGCAGCGGCACGGTGCCCACCGGGTGCGGACCGGTCGGCCCGGGCAGGGTGAGCCGTGGCGGGGCCGACGGGGTGTCCGCGGCCGGGGTGGCCCGTGCCGGGCGGGCGAGGCCGAGCGGGAGGACGGCCCCGGCCGCCAGCGCGGTGCCCAGTAACCGGCGGCGCGTCATCGCGTCACGCCTGGTGAACGGGGTGCTCGGTGTCATGGGCCCTCCCTGGGTCTCCGGCCTGAGCCGGTCGCCGCCCGTGTGCGGCGCCTGGACGGAACGCTGTCACCCGGCGGATCCGGGCCGCATCCCACCACCGGATGACTCGCGGCCCGGGTCGGCCCACGGGTGTACATCCACGGGCTGACCCGGCCCGGCGGCCCGGCTCCGGCGTTCGGCGCCGCCGCCCGGCGGAGCGGGCCGTTGCGTGGAACCCTGGAGGTGATGATCTCGGCCGGTCGGGCCGGCCCGCGTCGTCTGCGAGTCGGCGGTGGCACCGGGGTCGGCAAAGGAGAAATGCATGTCGGACGAAGCATTGATGGGCGACCAGGTGTACCAACCCGATGGATCGGAGGTCCAGGACGACATCGGGCCTCTGGAACCGGAGGACACCCTGGAGGACCGCGGTCTCGACTCGGCGCTCGACGAGGGCTACGCACCCCCGGAGCGCCCGCTCGCCGTGCAACGCCACGGGGTCACCGCGGCGGAGCAGCGGACCCGGCAGAGCCTCGCGCAGCGCCTGGCCGAGGAGCTGCCGGAGGTCGCCGAGCCCGAGGGGGACGGGATCGGCGACACCTGGGGCACCGACGGGGAGCCGATCGACACCGAGGCGGGCGAGACCCGCACGGGCCGGCTGACCGCGTCCTCCGGGACGCGCAGCGGCGTGTTCGCCGAGGACGTCGGCATCTCCGGCGGCGCCGCGTCGGCGGAGGAGGCGGCCATGCACACCACCGACGACCCCGAGGCGCTCATCGAGTGAGGGTGACGGCGTCCGGCCCGCGCGGCCGGACGCGAGCCGACCGGCCGGGGCGCCGCGGGCGTCGGCGGCGGGCGGGTCGGGTTCGCGCCGGTGGCCGCCCAGCCGGGGCGACCGCGGGGGTCAACCCTGCGGCCACCGGCGCGAGTTCACGGGGTGGCGGGTCCTGATTCGGCAGGATCCGCCGGGCGGCTACCGGCGGCTGACCGTGATGGTGTCGGTCAGCGGGCCCCGCTGGCGGATGTCGATCCGGACGCCGGTGTCGGGGTCGGTGAAGGACTGGCCGGGCCGGTACGCCGCCAGGTCGAGCGGCCGGCAGCCCTCGGGTGCGGTGGCAGTGGGGTTGCCGTTGACGACCCGGACCGGGCCGTAGCCGGTCTGGACGGAGGTGTCGACGCGGTAGATCAGCACACCGGTCGAGCACGCGGACGCGTCGCCGCCGACGGCGCGGCGGGACTCGGCGACGTACGCGGTGGTCTCGCCGGTGCGGATCACCGCGATCTTGGTGCCGCCGGGGCGTTCGATCGCGTCCAGCCGGACGGTGCGGCTGCCGGTGGTGGGCAGACAGGCGACCTGACGGTCGTCGATCCAGCCCAGCTTCCAGCGCTCCCACCCGAGGTGCTGCGGCGCCGGGCCCGAGATGAGGCCCATCACGTCCCAGCCGCCCACGTGGCGGTGGGTGTCCGGGCCGTCGAAGGCGTAGAGGTCGGGCAGGCCGAAGGTGTGCGAGGTCTCGTGGTCGGCCACCTTGGGGCCCCAGCGGTACATGTCCTGGCCGAAGGTGACCGCCCACTTGATCCGGGTGCCGCCCGCCACGATGCCGGTGGCGGCCGGGTCGTACAGGTAGGTGGGCGAGAAGCTGATGGCGGAGGCGTTCCTGGTCGGGACGATGTAGAGCAGGTCGTACCGGGAGAAGTCGACGTCCGGGCCGGCGGCCTCGACGGCCTGCCGGACGTACGCCTCGTGCTGTTCGAAGCTGATGCCGCGCTGGAAGCCGTAGGAGCCGGAGTCCTGCGGCAGGTGGAGCCAGCGGTCGAGCGGGGTGATGTCGAGGCGGGTGCGCCCGTAGGAGTCCTGCCGCATCCAGTCGGCGGCCGGGGCGAGCTGGTCGTAGTAGTCGGCGAGGTCGCCGGTGCCGGGGGCGTCGGGGAAGTCGACGAAGAGCATCAGGACGTGCTTGGTGCCCAGCGGCTGCTGGAACTGGGTGGTGTCGGTGGTGTGGCCCTCGTCGGTCCAGCCGGTCCGGCCGGGCAGCGCGCAGGCGGAGGCCGAGGCAGACGCGGAGGCGGACGACGGCTCGGCGACGGAGGCCGGGACCGGGCCGGCGAGCAGCAACGGGAGGGCCAGGGCGGTCGCGCCGGCGAGGAGGCGGGGGTTCAGGGTGCGGGGGTTCAGGGTGCGGGGGTTCAGGGTGTGGGGGTTCAACGGGTTTCTCCTTTCGGGGGGGATGGTCAGGACCGGCCGGCGGCCAGGTCCATCAGCCGGGCGAGGACCCGCCCGCCGGAGGCGGTGACTCCGTCGTGCTCCCACTCGTTGGTGACCCAGGCCCGCAGGCCGCCCACCGCGCGGGCGGTGCGCAGCGAGAGGCCGGCGTCCACGTACATGTCGTCGTGGTAGACGGCGGCGGCCACCGGGACCTGGTTGGCGGCGAGCCGGGCCGGGTCGTACAGGGCGGGCCAGTCGGCGCGGGCGGCGAGCAGCTCGGCGGCCTCGGCGAACGGGCGCAGGCCGGTGATCTCCCGGAACATCCAGGGGTAGATCATCTCGCCGGTCAGCAGCAGCGGGTCGGCGTCCTCGGCGAACGCGGGGTGGGCCGCGAGGGCGCGTTCGGCGGCCCAGCCGGTGGCGCTGCCGGCGTGGCCGTAGATGGACTCCTGGAGGACGGCGAAGAGCGGGTTGTCGGTGAACGAGGTGAGCTGCACGACCTGCTGGAGGAAGGTGGCGGTGGGTGCGCCGTCGGCGCCGAGGGCCTCGTCGAGCAGCCAGTGCAGGCGGGCGGAGCCGTCGCCCATGCCGAGCATCAGGCCGAGGGTGCGCAGCCGCCGTACGGTGAGTCGGTCGCCGTCCGGGAGGTGCACCGGGTGGCGGTCGAGCAGGTCCGCGAGGCGGCGCAGCAGCGCCCGGTCGCCGGGGTGGCGGTGGTAGTGGGCGGTGACCCGCTCGTGCACCCGGGGGTAGGTGGCGGCGTAGACCTCGTCCGCGGTGGCGTCGAGGCCGGGCAGGCCGCCCGTGACGTAGCAGGCGCGCAGCCCCTCGGGGGCGAAGGAGAGGTAGCTGAGGGTGACGAAGCCGCCGTAGCTCTGGCCGAGCGTCTCCCATGGTTCGACACCGCAGAGTTGACGGCGGATCAGTTCGGCGTCGGCGACGATCGAGTCGGCCCGGTGCAGGGCCAGGTGGTCGGCCAGTCGGCGGGCCGGGCCGAGGCGGGCCGCCGCGCGGGCGGTGACGGGGGTGGAGCGGCCGGTGCCGCGCTGATCGAGCAGCAGCACCCGGTGGGTCTTCAGGGCGTGGCCGAGCCAGCCGCCGGTGTTCAGCGGGCGCGGTGACTTCCCGCCCGGTCCGCCCTGGAGGTAGAGCAGCCAGGGCAGTTGGGCCCGGTCGGCGCGGGCCGGGTCGGCGAGTTCCCGGGCGAAGAGCTGGATGGTGGCGCCGGCGGGCCGGGCGTGGTCGAGCGGGACGGTGAACTCGTGGTCGGTCACCGCGAGTCCGGGCAGGCGGTAGCTGGTGCGGATCACGCGGCTCCCTCCGCGCGGCGGTCCTGGTACGGAAGGTGCGGGAAGTGGCAGGCGACCTCGTGCCCGGGGGCGATCGCCCGCAGGGCGGGCCGTTCGGCGGCGCAGCGGTCGGCCGCCCCGGGGCAGCGGGTGCGGAAGCGGCAGCCGCTGGGCGGGTCGAGCGGGCTGGGCAGGTCGCCGCCGAGCACGATCCTCGCGCGGCCGCGTTCGGCGTCCGGGTCGGGCAGCGGCACCGCGGACAGCAGGGCGCGGGTGTAAGGGTGAGCAGGTGCGGTGAAGAGGGTGTCGCGGTCGGTGGTCTCGACGACGGCGCCGAGGTACATGACGGCGATCCGGGTGCTGATCTGCCGGACGGCGCCGAGGTCGTGGGCGATGAAGAGGTAGGCGAGGCCGTACTCGTCCTGGAGGTCCTTGAGCAGGTTGAGGATCTGGGCCTGCACCGAGACGTCGAGGGCGGAGACCGGCTCGTCGCACACCACCAGCTTCGGTCGCAGGGCCAACGCCCGGGCGATGCCGAGGCGTTGGGCCTGGCCGCCGGAGAACTCGTGCGGGTGGCGGTCGGCGTGTTCGGCTTTCAGCCCGACCCGTTCCAGCAGCCGCTCCACCGGTTCGTCGGGGGCCAGCCCCTGGTAGGCGAAGGGCGAGGCGAGCAGCCGGCGGACGGTCTGGCGGGGGTTGAGCGAGGAGAACGGGTCCTGGAAGACCATCTGGAGGTCGCGGCGGACCGGGCGCAGCCGGGTCTCGTCGAGGTCCGTGAGGTCCTGCCCGGCGAAGTGGACGGTGCCGGAGGTCGGCCGCTCCAGCCGGGTGAGCAGGCGGGCCACCGTGGACTTGCCGCAACCGGACTCGCCCACCAGGCCGAGGGTTTCGCCCGGGTCGACCCGGAGCGAGACGCCGTCGACGGCGGTGACGTGTCCGGCCAGGCGCCGGGTGAGGCCGTGCCGGACCGGGAAGCGCTTCACCAGGTCGCGGGTTTCGAGCAGCGCGGTCATGAACCCGCCTCCAGGGTGGGCAGCCGGTGGGGCAGCGGCCCGTCGATGCGTGGCACGCAGGCGAGCAGGCCCCGGGTGTAGGCCTCCTGCGGGCGGTGGAAGACGTCGTGGACGGTGCCGCGTTCGACCGCCCGGCCGTCGCGCATCACGACGACCCGGTCGGCGAGTCCGGCGACCACGCCCATGTCGTGGGTGATCAGCATGATCGCGGTGCCGGCCTGCCGGCGCAGCTCGCGCAGCAGGTCGAGGATCTGGGCCTGGACGGTGACGTCGAGCGCGGTGGTCGGCTCGTCCGCGATCAGCAGGTCGGGCTCCAGGCACAGTGCCATCGCGATCATCACCCGCTGCCGCATCCCGCCGGAGAACTCGTGCGGGTAGCAGCGGGCGCGCCGTTCGGGCTCGGGGATGCCGACCCGTTCCAGCATCCGCACGGCGATCCGGTGGGCCGCCTTCCGGCCGGCCCGGTGGTGGGCCCGGTAGGCCTCGGCGATCTGGAAGGCCACCGGGTAGTAGGGGTTGAGGCAGGACAGCGGGTCCTGGAAGACCATGGCGATCCGGTTGCCGCGCAGGCGGCGCAGCGAGCGCTGGTCCAGGGCGGTCAACTCGCGCCCGTCGAAGTGGATTTCGCCGCCGACCCGGGCCTCGCGGGGCAGCAGCCCGAGCACCGCGAGGCTGGTGACGGACTTGCCGCTGCCGGACTCACCGACCACGCCGAGCACCTGTCCGGCGGCCAGGTCGAGGTCGAGCCCGGAGACAGCGGGGGCGGGGGCGCCGAAGTCGACGGTGAGACCGCGTACGGAAAGCAAGGTCATCCGACGGCCCTCACTCTCGGGTCGAGGACGGCGTAGACGAGGTCGACCACCAGGTTGGCGAGCACCACGAAGCCGGCGGCGAACAGCGTCACGCCGAGGATCACCGGCTGGTCGGCGCCCGCGATCGCGTCCGCGGCGAGCTTGCCGACACCGGGCAGGCCGAAGACCGACTCGGTGATGAGCGCGCCGCCGAGCAGGGCACCGAGGTCCATCCCGAAGATCGTCACGATCGGCATCAGAGCGGGCCGCAACGCGTGCCGGCGTACCACGGTGACCTCGGCCAGGCCCTTGGCGCGCGCGGTGCGGACGTAGTTCCGGCCGAGGCTCTCCAGCAGTTCGCCGCGGGTGACCCGGGCGTACACGCCGGCGTAGAGCATGGCCAGGGTGATCCAGGGCATCACCATCGACTGCGCCCAGCCGACCGGGTCCTCGGTGAGGGGGACGGCGGTGGGGTAGGGCAGCAGGTTGAGCTTGACCACCAGGAGGTACTGGAGCACCAGCGCGGTGAAGTAGACCGGCAGCGAGACCCCGCCGAGGGCGGCCGTCATCGCGGCGCGGTCCCAGAGGCTGCCGCGCCGCAGCGCGGACACCACGCCCGCCGCCACGCCGACGGCCAGCCAGAGCACGGCCGCGCCGACGGCGATGGACAGACTGACCGGCAGTCGGCTGGTGAGCATCCCCCAGACCGGCCGGTTCGTCTGGAAGCTGAAGCCCAGGCAGGGGAACGGGCACTGGACGGCCTGGGCGCCGGTGCCGTAGGTGCGGCCGGTGAGCACACCGCCCAGGTAGTCCCCGAACTGGGCGAACGGGGAGCGGTCCAGTCCGAGGGTGGCGCGGATGCCGGCCAGCCGTTCCGGGGTGCAGGCCTTGCCGCAGGCGCCCTGGGCGGGGTCGGCGGGCATCAGGTAGAAGATCGCGAAAGTGGCGGCGCAGATCACCAGCAGGATGAGCGCGGTGACGGCCAGTCTTCGCAGCAGGTAGAGGATCATCGCGGTTTGCTCCGGGGGTCGAGCGCGTCGCGCACGGCGTCGCCCAGCACGTTGAAGGCGAGCACGGTGACGAACAGGAGGACGCCGGGGACGAGGAAGTAGGCCGGGTCGGCGGCGTACCAGGGCACGGCGGTGGCGATCATCTGCCCCCAGGAGGGCGTCGGCGGCTGGACGCCGACGCCGAGGAAGGACAGTCCGGCCTCGGTGGCGATGCAGGCCGGGATCGACATCGTCGCCACCACCAGCACCGGCCCGGTCAGGTTGGGCAGGACCTCGCGCAGCAGCAACGTCCGCCGGGACGCGCCGAGCAACCGGGCCGCCGCCACGAACTCGCCGCGGGCCAGCACCATGGCCTGCCCGCGCACGATCCGCCCGACGTACGGCCAGCCGAAGAAGCCGAGCACGACGACCAGGAGCAGCCGGCGGTCGGCCCCGGGCGCGGCCGAGATCAGGGCGATCATGAAGATCAGGCTGGGGAAGGACATCAGCAGGTCCATCAGCCGGCCGATGACGGTGTCGGTCCAGCCGCCGACGAAGCCGGCGAGCAGGCCGAGCGCGGTGCCGAGAAGCACCGACACCGCGGTGGCCAGGACGGCGATCAGCAGCGAGACCCGCGCCCCGTACACCACCCGGGCGAGCACGTCCCGGCCGTTGACCGGCTCCACGCCCAGCCAGTGCTCGGCGCTCATCCCGCCCGCCGCCCCGCGCGGCAGACCGCCGAGGGCCGGGTCCACCGCCTCGCCGTGGAAGGCGGTCGGGGAGCTGCCGGTCAGCCAGGTGATCAGCGGGGCGGCGAGTGCGGTGAGCACCAGCAGGGCGATGGCGGCCAGCGCCAGGGCGGCGGCGCGCCGGGCCGCCAGGGCGCGCAGCAGGCTCCGCGCGCCCGGGCCGCTCGTTTCGCTCCGGCCGCTCGGGCCCCTCCGGGCGCTCGGGTCGCCCGGGCCGCTCGTTTCGCTCCGGCCGCTCGGGTCGCTCCGGGCGCCGGTGGTCCGGGGTCGGCGCGCCGTGGCGCTCACTTCCGCAGCCCCAGCGAGACGAGGTCCAGCCGGCCGACGAAGGCGGTGTGCCCGTACGCGCCGGCCACGTTCGGCCCGACCAGGACGGCGGCCCGGTCCCAGAGGAACGGCACGACCGGGGCGTCGCGCATGATGCGTTTGGCGAGCTCGCCGTAGGCCTGCTGCGCGGCGGCCGGGTCGCTCACGGCGGCGGTCTCGTCCAGCCGCGCGTCGACCTCGGGAGAGTCGTACTGGGCGCGGTTGTTGTTGCCCTCGGGGGTGATCAGCCGGCCGTCGAACAGGATCGGCAGGTAGGTGGAGGCGCCCGGCCAGTCCGGGGTCCAGCCGTCGATCACCAGGTCGTGCTGTCGGGCCGGGCTGCCGACGGTGCTGTAGAAGGCGGAGGAGCTGATCTCGTTGATCTTCACGGTGATACCGGCCCGGGCGAGCGAGGCCTGCACGGCCTCCCCCTGGGCCTTGCCGCCGGCGGTGGCCGGGGTGTCCAGGGTGAGCTCCAGGCCGGTGGCGTGACCGGCCTCGGCGAGCAGGGCCCTGGCCCTGTCCGGGTCGCCCTTGCCGTCCTTGCTCGGGTACGGGTCCTCGGGGGCGGCACCGGGCAGGGTCGGCGGCAGCAGGGTGGTGGCGAGGTCGCCCGCGATCGGACCGCCGCGGGTGGTGCGCAGGGCGTCCTTGTCGAGCGCGTACGCGACGGCCTGCCGCACCCGGACGTCGTCCAGCGGCCGGTGCCGGGTGTTCAGGCTGAGGAAGCGGGTGTTGATGGACTCTCCGGTGACCAGGCGCTTCTTGAGCTGCGGGTCGTTCACCACCCGCCCGACCGAGGCCGGTCCGATCGGCTCGAGCGCGACGGCGTCCGCGTCCTCGCCCTGACCGGCGATCAGCCGCTGGTCGACCACCGCCGGGTCCAGGTTGAGGTCGATGACGACCTTGTCCGGCAGCCCCTTGCGGACGGTGTCGGTGGCCCGGTCCCAGTGGGGGTTGCGCACCAGGGTGAGCTGCTTCCTGGGCTCGAAGGCGTCGATCCGGTACGGGCCGGAGGAGAACGGGCGGTTGTCGTAGCCCACGCCGGTGTCCTTGTCCTGCGGCACCGGGGCGAACATCGGCAGGGACACCGCGGAGCCGAAGTCGGCCACCGGGCGATTGAGCCGGAAGACCACCGTCCGCTCGTCCGGGGTCTCGATCGACGCGAGCCCGGCCTTGTCCTGGTACGGCCCCTTGTACGCCTCACCGCCCGCCAGCCAGAGCCGGGCGTACGGCGGGCCCTCGGGCAGTTCGGCGGCGAAGGTGCGCTCGACGCCGTACTTGACGTCCTTGCTGGTGACGGGGCGTCCGTCCTCGAACTTCACGCCGTCCTTGAGGGTGAAGGTCCAGGTCCGCGCGCCGTCGGAGGGGCGGCCGGTATCGGTGGCCAGGTCCGGGACGATCTGCCCGCCGGCCGGGCCGGGGGCGGGCGCGAAGGTGGTGAGCGTCCGGTAGATCAGCCGGCCGACGTCCTGGGTGGAGGTGACGTAGGCGCGGGCCGGGTCCAGGTGCTCCAGGTCGATGCTGGACAGGACGTGCAGGGTGCCGCCCGCGGCCGGGGTGGCGTCCGCGGTGGAGCGGCCGCTGTCCGGCCCGCCGCAGGCCGCCGCCGACAGCAGACCGAGGGTCGCGACCAGCGCGCAGGCGGCTCTTCGGGTCCTCATTCGTCCCCCTTCTATGCGATATGACATTTCACATGTGGGACAAGATTGGGCGGCACCGACCCCTTCCGGGAGCTCTCAGCTGCTCATAACATCCGGTTATGGAGCTCGAGATACGGCACCTCCGGATGATCTGCGCCATCGCCGAAACCGGCAGCCTGACCCGGGCCGCCGCCTCGCTCCGACTCACCCAACCCGGCCTCAGCGCCCAACTCCGCAGGATCGAGAGCCTGTTGGGCGGCCCGTTGTTCGAGCGCGGGCGCACCGGCGCCGTCCCGACCGCCTTCGGCGAGACCGTGCTCACCCGCGCCCGCGCCGTCCTGCCCACCGTCGACGAGCTGCTGAGCACCTCCGCCCTGGCCGCCCACGCCGGCAGCCCGACGCCCCGCTTCCGGCTCGGCTCCGTCAACGCCCCGCTGCTCGGCGGGCTGATCACCGCGCTGCGCGCCCATCACCCGGAGGCGCGGATCGTCTCCCGTGCCCAGGGCTCATCCGTCCCCCTGGTCGACGACCTCACCCACGGGCGGCTCGACGCCGCGGTGGTTGGCGACTGCCCCGGCTACGAGCTGCCCGCGCGCCCGGGCGTGGTGCTGCGACCGGTCGTCACCGAGCCGGTGTTCGTCGCCCTGCCGGCCGGGCACCGGCTCGCCGCCCGGGCGGAGGTCCGGCTGGACGACCTGGAGGACGAGGACTGGGTCTCACCGCGCCCCGACGACGACCGGGTCCGCGAGTACTGGTCCACCACCTTCCACGCGACCGGCCACCGGATGCGGACCGTCCACGAGGCGGAGGGGCGGCTGCTGCTGGAACTGGTCCGCGACGGGCACGCGGTCAGCCTGTGCCAGGCCACGTTCGAGGAGGTCCCGGGCATCGCCGTACGGCCCATCGCCGGCGACCCGCTCTGGTACCGGCACCTGGTCGCCTGGCACCAGGCGGGTCGGCTGGCGGCCCTGGGGGCGGCGCTGGTCGAGCACGCCCGTACGGCCCACCGGGCCGCGGCCGGGCGCAGCCCCGCGTACCAGCGGTGGCTGCGCGCAGGCGGGGGGCGGCGCGGGGACGGGGACGGGCTCGGGGAGCAGCGCGGGGAGGTGCGCACGATCGAGCCTTGACTCCGGCCGGTGAGCGATGGACCCTGGGTGACACGTGTCATCGCCTGATTTGCACGTTCTGTCCGGATCCCTCCACGCCCCACCGGGAGCCCGACCTTGTGCGTCGTCCCTCTCCTCGCCACTCCCCCGCCCCGCCCCTCTCCCTCGCCCGCTTCCCCGGCCTCGCCCCCGGCCTCGCCCCCGACCGACCAGCACCCCGGCCCGCGGTGCGCCGAGGTCTACCGGCTGGTCTGGTGGACGCTCGACCCGGCCGCGGCCGCCGTCCCCGAGGTCCGTCGCCTGCTCGCCGAGGTGCTGCCGACCTGGCGCATCGCCGCCGAGCTCGCGGACACCCTCCTGCTGGCCGCCAGCGAACTGGTCACCAACGCGGTGACCCACGCCGCGGGCGTGACCGCGCAGATCGGGGTCACGCTCGGCCTCGGCCGCGGCCGCCTCCAGCTGGAGGTCAGCGACAGCCACCCGCACTGCCCACCGCTCCCGCCCCGGGGCGGCACCCACGCGCTCGACGACGCCGAGGCGGAGGGCGGCCGCGGGCTGTGGATCGTCCACACCGCGGTGACCGCCGCCGACGGCCGGCTGGACGTCCTGCCCGGGCGGGTCGGCAAGACCCTCCGGATCCGCGTGCCCGTCTGAGCACGGACGCTCAGGACGACTCCCGCACCACCACCTCGAACCGCACCGGCGGCAGCGGCTCCGCAGCGCCCGTCGTCACCAGCGCGTGCAGGGTCTCGGCCAGCACGCCGGGGGCCGGCGGGTGGAAGCGGACGGTGGTCAGCCTCGGCCGGACCACCCGGCCGAGCAGCAGGTCGTCCGCCCCCGCGACGGCGATCTGCCCGGGCACCGCCACGCCCAGGTCGCCCAGGGCCGCACAGAGCAGCGCCGCGTACTCGTCGTTGCAGCCGAACACCGCGTCCAGCCCCAGCTCCCGGCAGAGCACCGCCAGCGCGGCCGCCGCCTCCTCGGAGCAGCGCATCGGCAGCTGGACGATCTCCGCCCCGTACGCCGCGGCCGCGCGCCGGGCGCCGGCCAGGCGCGGCTCGGCGAACGTGGCCAGGCCGCGCTCGGTCGGCATCACCACGCCGATCGTCCGGCAGCCCCGCTCCAGAAGGTGGCGGACGGCGGCCTCCCCGAGCTCGGCGTGGTCCACGATGAGCGTGTAGACGCCCTCGACCGGCGCGGGCGCCGAGGCGATCACCGCGCGTACCCCGGCCCGGTGCAGCACCCGCGCGGCATCGGCGGTCAGCCTGGGGTCGTCCGACGCCACCACGGCCGCCGGGCGCAGCCGCGCCCAGGCCCGGGCGGCCGCCAGCGGCTCCGGCACCCGGTCGCCGTGCAGCACGACCGTGTAGCCGAGCTCGCCGACCGCGCTCTCGAAGCGGTCGACCCACTCGGCGGCCAGCCCGCCGATCGCGGCCACCGCGAACGGCAGCAGGACCAGGTCGCTCTGCCCGGCCCGCAACGAGCGGGCCGCCGCGTGCGGGACGTACCCGAGCTGTTCGGCCGCCGCGCGCACCCGCTCGCGCGTCCGTTCGCTGATCCGCGCGGACGGCGTGTCGTTGAGCACCAGGGAGACCGTCGTGCGCGACACCTTCGCGGCGCGGGCCACGTCGGCGCTGGTCACCTGATGCGCGGGGCCCTGCTGCGCAGGATCGGGGGACTCCGACGACTCCGATGACATGGCACCACCTCCCGCCGAACCGTGACCGTGACAGCGCGCTCACTCCCCATGGTGGCACCGATGGTGACACGAGTCAGCTCGGCGCTGCCGGACAGGGAACGGCCCCGGCCCGTGCGGGCCGGGGCCGCCGTCCGCCCGGTGGCGGCGTCACGGTCGCGGCGGCAGCGGCACCGCGTAGAGGCACGGGTGCTGCGGGCCGCTCGCGGGGGCGGCCAGGACGGTGGCCACCTCGCCGGTGATCTCCACTTGCAGATCGCCCTCGGCGTTCTCCCAGACCAGGCTCCCGCCTGGTCCGACGACCTCGGTGACGCGGACCACGACCACCTGCGGAGGGCGGTGCGCGCCGATCGGCCCGGGCAGGGTCACCGCGTAGCGGCGGTTGAGGCTCCTCATAGCCAGCCTCCTCGTTGTCAATCCCTCCCCGTGCGGCCGATTCTCCTCCCGGCCCGGGCGCTTGTACACAAGCCTCCGATGGGCCCGGGGCGAGCTCGGCCCCGACAACCGGCGGCTTCCCCCGGAGCCGGGGCGGAAACGCCGTCGGCGGCCTTCGGTGCCCCACTCGGGTAGGCCAACCCGGGTACCCCACCGCCCGTTCCGCCGCGGGCGGTTGCCGGGCCGCTCACCGGGTAGCGGCCGGGTAGGAACCGGGGGCGCGGCCCGGCCCGTGAGCGGCCGGTGACGGCGCTCCGCAGCCCGGGCTGGAGAGGAGGCCCGCGATGACACGCGCGGTGGGCATCGACCTGGGAACGACGAACTCGGTGGTCTCCGTCCTGGAGGGCGGTGAACCGACGGTGGTCGTCAACACCGAGGGGGCGCGGACGACGCCGTCGGTGGTGGCGTTCGCCAAGGGCGGCGAGGTGCTGGTCGGCGAGGTGGCCAAGCGGCAGGCGGTCACCAACGTGGACCGCACCGCCCGCTCGGTGAAACGGCACATCGGCGAGCCGGACTGGCGGTTCCCCGAGCGGGGGGAGGTCGAGGGGAAGCGGTTCACCGCACAGGAGATCTCGTCCCGGATCCTGCAGAAGCTGAAGCGGGACGCCGAGGCCTACCTGGGCGAGACCGTGACGGACGCCGTCATCACCGTCCCCGCGTACTTCAACGACTCCCAGCGGACCGCCACCAAGGAGGCGGGCGAGATCGCCGGTCTCAAGGTGCTGCGGATCGTCAACGAGCCGACCTCCGCCGCCCTGGCCTACGGGCTGGACAAGGAGGCCGAGCAGACGGTGCTGGTCTTCGACCTCGGCGGCGGCACCTTCGACGTGTCCCTGCTGGACATCGGAGAGGGCGTGGTGGAGGTGCGGTCGACCTCGGGCGACACCCACCTCGGCGGCGACGACTGGGACCAGCGCATCGTGGAGCACCTGATCAAGCGGTTCAAGGCCGGCTACGGGGTGGACCTCGGCCAGGACAAGATGGCGCTGCAACGCCTGCGCGAGGCCGCGGAGAAGGCGAAGATCGAGCTGTCCGCCGCCAGCGAGACGACGATCAACCTGCCGTACGTCAGCGCCTCCGCCGAGGGCCCGCTGCACCTGGACGAGAAGCTCACCCGGGCCCAGTTCCAACAGCTCACCGCCGACCTGCTGGAGCGCTGCGAGGGCCCGTTCCACCAGGCGGTGCGGGACGCGAAGATCGAGGTCTCCGCCATCGACCACGTCGTCCTGGTCGGCGGCTCCACCCGGATGCCGGCGGTGACGGAGCTGGTCCGCGAGCTCACCGGCAAGGACCCGCACAAGGGCGTCAACCCGGACGAGGTCGTCGCCATCGGTGCCTCGCTCCAGGCCGGCGTGCTCCGGGGCGAGGTCAAGGACGTCCTGCTGCTCGACGTCACCCCGCTGTCCCTCGGCATCGAGACCAAGGGCGGCATCATGACCAAGCTGATCGAGCGCA
>NZ_JBEOSA010000078.1:0-41203 GCF_040302625.1 Kitasatospora sp. NPDC097643
GCTTGGGGCGCGCCTCGTGTGCGTGGGGGGGCGGGGGCGTTGTCTGTCCCCGCGGGGTGCTCGGTCAGGTAGGTGGGCTGCGGTTTGCCGACCTGGGGGCGGGCGCCGCGGCACGCGTCCGGCGGCGCCGGCGTCAGGTGGGTGTCGTTCGGCTCCCGCCCGGCCCGCGTTTCCCGATCGGTCATGACCGCGAGCCTACGGGATCCCGATGGTCGGGCGGCCTGCCGGAGCCATCGGAAATCCGATGGCCGCCATCGTCGTGCCCATTGGTCCCCGATGGTCGGGCACGGCTAGCGTCGAGGACGTGAGCGCCGCGGTGGTCCCACCGCGGCGGGGACCGCACCCCTGGAGACAGCACCATGGCCACCATCCTGTTCGTCATGACCGGCGCGACCGTCTGGACGCTGAACGACGGCACCGAGCACCCGACCGGCTTCTGGGCCGAGGAGGCCGTCGTTCCGTTCCAGGCGTTCACGGCCGCCGGACACCGGGTCGTGGTCGCCACCCCGGGCGGCGTCGTCCCGGTCGCCGACCGGTCCAGCCTCACCGACCCGGCGATCGCCGAGGCCCTCGACGGGATCGCCGAGCTGCGGCGGCCGGTGAAGCTCGCCGAGGTGGACCCGGCCGACTTCGACGCCGTCTTCTACCCCGGTGGCCACGGCCCGATGGAGGACCTGGCGGTGGACGCCGAGTCCGGCCTGCTGCTCACCCGGGCCCTGGCCTCCGGTCGGCCGCTCGGCGTGGTCTGCCACGGCCCGGCGGCGCTGCTGGCCGCGCAGGACGAGGACGGCGGCTCGCCGTTCGCCGGGTACCGGGTCACCGCCTTCACCAACGCCGAGGAGATCCAGGCGGGTCTGGCCGACAAGGCGAAGTGGCTGCTCCAGGACCGCCTGGTGGAGCTCGGCGTGGACTTCCAGGAGGGCGAGCCCTGGGCGCCGCACGTGGTCGTCGACCGCAACCTGGTGACCGGGCAGAACCCGGCCTCCTCCGGCCCGCTCGCTGCGGAGCTGCTGCGCATGCTGGGCTGAGCGTGCTGGGCCGAGCATGTTGGGTTGAATGGCCGGGCTGACCCTCGGCCGCGTTCGTTCCGGGCCGTCGCGCTGCACAGCACAGCGCGGCGGCCCGACCGTGTGCGGCTGGCGCTCGGCCCCGCCGGGCAGGCCCTGCACGAGGTCGAAGGCGATGGGGAAGTGGCCGTCCCAGATCCGGCGGGCGGTCTGCTCGGGGTAGGGCGCGGTCGTCGAGCGGGCGTCCAGACCGCGGGTGACTCGCGCTCACCGGGTTCACCACGCTGCCGGAACTGGACGTGGTCGCGCCCCGGGACGTCCTGGCGGCCGTCGACCAGCACCTCGACCGGCTCTTCGGCGCCCGGCGGGAGTGAACGCGGGAGTGGGCGGTGTGGGAGTGCGCGCGGGAGTGGGCATGGGAGGCTACCCCGGTATCACCGCAGCCTGTGACCGGGAGCACCGCCATGGACCGACCCCACGCCGCCCTCCGTCTCGACGCCACCGCCTCCGGGCACCCGGCCGGGATCCTCGATGCCGCCGAGCAGGCCGAACGCCGGGGCATGGACCGGCTGGTGGTTGCCGAGACCGCGTACGACCCGTTCCTGCAACTGGCCCGCGCCGCCGACCGGACCACGTCGATCGAGCTGGCCACCGGCATCGCGGTGGCCTTCGCCCGCACCCCGATGACGCTGGCCTACCAGGCCTGGGGGCTGCACGCGGCCTCCGGCGGACGGGCCGTCATCGGGTTGGGCTCGCAGGTCAGGCCGCACATCGAGAAGCGCTTCGGGATGCCCTGGGACCGGCCCGCCGCGCGGATGAGCGAGTACGTCCAGGCGGTGCGGGCGATCTGGCACAGCTGGCAGACCGGCGAACGGCTGCGCTTCCGGGGCGAGTTCTACACGCACACGATGATGACGCCGGTCTTCTCACCCGACCCGGTCGACGCGGGGGTGCCGCGGATCCTGCTGGCCGGCGTCGGGCCGCTGATGACCCGGACCGCGGGGGCGGTGGCCGACGGCTTCCTCAGCCACCCCTTCACCTCGGTCGCCTATCTGACCGAGCAGGTGCTGCCCGGGCTGACCGAGGCCCGGGCGCGGGCAGAGGCGGAGCAGGCCCCGTGGACCGGGCGGCCGTTCGAGATCACCGGGAACGTGCTCACCGCCACCGGCCGAACGGAGGAGGAGCTGGCGGCCAACCGGGCCGCGCTGCGGGAACGGCTCGCCTTCTACGCCTCCACCCCCGCCTACCGGCCGGTGCTGGCCCAGCACGGCTGGGAGGAGTTGCAGGAGCGGCTGCACCCCCTGTCGGTGCGCGGCCGCTGGGCGGAGATGGCCGCGCTGATCGACGACGAGGTGTTCGACACCTTCGCGGTGGCGGGGTCGGTGGAGGAGGTCGCCCGGGAGATCCGGCGACGGTACGCGGGCCTGGTCACCCGGCTGTCCGTCAGCCTGCCCGAGGACGCGGACCCGGCGCTGGGGCTGGACGTGCTGGACGCCGTGCGCGGGCTGGACTGAGGCGGGCGGAGTCGGGCAGAGGCACGCGGAAATCGGCGCCGATCGGTCGTTGACCGGTCAAGTCCGATCAGTTCCGGGCAGTCGGGTCGCGGGGCAGGCCGGGGGAGGCAGGATCGCCACGGCAGGCGGGTGAGGGCCGCTCGGGGCGGCACCGCCTTCCGGCCTGTCATGGCTTGGCCACCCGTCGACGACCGTGGGGGTGCCCGCTTGTCCGCGACCGACGATCCCACCGACCGTACCGCCGTCGCCGAACTCGACGACGCCGGCGGCACCAGTGACACCGGCCACCTCGGCGGCACCAGTGACACCGGCGACCTCGACGACACCGACCTCTGCGAGCTCGACGAGCTGGCCGACCTCGACGAGTTCCTGCGCGTGTGCGCCGAGTTGACCGGATTCGACGAGCCCGAGCTGCTGGCCACCGGCATGGCGCACGAGCATCACCGGACCACCCTGGCCCACCGGGTCCGCGACGACCACGCGCTGGTCCACCTCTGGTACGTCGGGGCCTGGCCGGGCGAGGCGCCGAGCTCCGCCCGGGCCCACGACCAAGGGCTGGTGTGGCGCACCTTCCACACCGACCCGCCCGGCGCCGCCGCCCCCGGCCACGGCAGCTGGGCCGAGCCGCCCCGCGGCGCCGAGCCGGCCCGAGGAGCTGAGGCACCCCGCGGCGCCGAGCCGGCCCGAGGGTCCGAGATGCCCCGCGGAGCCGAGCCGGCCCGAGCGGGGGAGCAGTGGTGAGCGGGCGCTGGGACGCCGTCGTGGTCGGGGCGGGCTTCGCCGGATCACTCGTCGCCCACCGCCTCGGCGCCCAGGGCTGGCGGGTGCTCGTCCTCGAAGCCGGCCGGACCGCCCGCCCCGGCCCCGAGACCGCCACCGCCTACCGTGCCGCCGGCGGCGGCCCGCCCACCTCGGCCTACCCGCACAGCCCCGACGCGCCCTCGCCGGACGTCGGCGACCTCACCGGCCACCCGGACGGCGGCTTCACCGCCACCGGCCACCTCCGCCAGCACGGGCCGCTGCCGTACGCCAGCGGCTACCTGCGCGCCAACGGCGGCACCGGACTCGCCTGGACCGGCCTCACCCCGCGCATGCACCCCGAGGACTTCCGCACCGGCGACCTCGGCCGCGGCCGCAACTGGCCGATCGACTACCACGACCTCGAACCCCACTACCGCGCCGCCGAACAGGAACTCGGCGTGGCCGCCGACGCCGAGGAACAGCGCACGGCCGTCGGACTGCCCATGCCCGAGGGCTACGCCTTCCCCATGCGGGCCATCCCGGCCAGTTACCTCGACCGGCAGCTCGCCGGCGCCCTCGACGGCCGGGCCGTCCACGACCCCGCCATGCCGGGCCCGGCCCGACTCGCCGTCACCGGCACCCCGCACGCCCGCAACGGACTGCCCACCCGGCCCGGCGACCCGGTCGGCCCGCCCTGCGCGGGCAGCGCCAGCTGCGTCCCGGTCTGCCCGACCGGCGCCAAGTACACCCCGCTGCGTACCCAGGCCCGCTGGGCGGCGGGCGTCGAACTGCGCACCGAGGCCGTGGCCGCCCGGATCCTCGCCGACCCGGTGACCGGGCGGGCCACCGGGGTGGAGTACCTGGCCGGCGGCGCCACCCACCGGGTGGACGCGGACCTCGTCGTCCTCGCCGCGCACGCCGTCGAGAACGCCCGCCTGCTGCTGCTCTCCGGTCTGGCCAACCGCAGCGACCAGGTCGGCCGGAACCTGATGGACCACCCGGCGCTGCTCACCTGGGGGCTGATGCCCCGCCCGGTCGGCCCGTACCGGGGACCGGGCTCCACCAGCGGACTGGAGGCCTTCCGGTTCGGCCCGGCCCGGGCCCGCCGGGCGCCCTTCCGGATCGAGATCGGCAACTGGGGCTGGGCCTGGGCCGGTGGACCGCCCGAGGCCGAGGCCGCCGAGCTGATCACCGCCGGGCTGCGCGGGAAGGAACTGCGCGACCGGCTCGGCGACTGGCTCGGCCGCCAGTTCTCGCTCCAGTTCGAGCTGGAACAGCCCGCCGACCCGGCCAATCGGGTCACCCTCGACCCGGACCGGCGGGACCCGCTCGGCCTCCCGCTCCCGGCCGTCCACTACGACCTCGACGAGTACGTCCGCGAGGGCATGGCCTCGGCCCGGGCGGTCTCCGACCAACTGTTCGCGCTGCTCGGCGCCGAGGACCACACCGGCTACCCGGCCGGGCCGCGCTGGCCCGGCCGGCTGGAACACCGGGGTACGGCCTATGGCTACCGGGGAGCCGGCCACGCCGGCGGCACCCACATCATGGGCGACTCGCCCGCGACCTCCGTCGTCGACCCCTGGCAACGCTGCTGGGACCACCCCAACCTGTACGCCGTCGGCTGCGGCTCGATGCCCTCGCTCGGCACCTCCAACCCCTCGCTCACCATGGCCGCCCTCGCCCTGCGCAGCGCCGAGCGGATGCACCAGGACCTGCTGGAGCTGCGCCGCCTGCCGACGGTGACCGTCGCCGCCCCTTCCGCCACCGACCGTTCGACGGACGTCCCTTCGCCCGCCGCTCGTTCGACCGCCCTCCCGGAGACGCCATGACCGGACTGCCGCTCCCGCCCGTACCGGAGCCGTACCACCTGCCGTTCCACTACGGCGCCCTGCACAACATCGGCGTCGACTACCTGGTCGAGCCCGAGCGGGCCCGTGAACTGCTGCGCAAGCGCCACCCCGGGCTGACCGCCGCGGTGTTCGACGGCGGGGCCTGCGTGTCGCTCAACTACCAGCTGTACTTCGCCCAGTACCCGAACGGCGGCGGCATCACCCAGGAGGTCGAGATCAACCTGGTCGCCCACCCGGTGTTCGCCGAGGACCGCCTGCCGGTGCTCAACTACGGCCAGTACGCCCGGGGTTACGACCAGACCAAGCTGCTCGGCATCGCCCGCCTGCACGTGCTCTGCGACAACCCGCTGGCCATCGACGCCGGCCGCCGCCTCTACGCCGAACCCAAGCACCCCGGCTGGTTCGAGACCACCCTGCCCTCGCTCAACGCGCCCGCCGTACGCGAACGGTGGTCCTTCTCCTGCCGCCGGGCCACCCTCGAACCCGACGGGCTGCGCCGCCACGACGAGCAACTGCTCGCCGTCGAGGCGGATCTGATCGGCCTCACCCCCGAACCGGTCAACAACACGCCGATCACCGGCTACGGCACCGACGAGGAGGGCAAGTTGCTGGCCGGCCCGCTCAACGTCTACCAGCCGTACCGCTACTACGCCCTGGACGACCGCACCGCCGACCGGGTCCGCCTCGACCTCGGCAACCCGGCCGAGGAGTCCGCCCGCGACCTCGCCCACCTGATCGCCGACGCCCCGGCTGCCGGCGTCTGGACCTACCAGTCCCCGCCGGTCGCCGCCCACAACCGGGCCTACTACGTCCGGTGACGCCACCCCCGCCTCCGGCCGCCGCCGGGCCCTTCCCGCCCGGCAGCACCGCCGTGCGCCGGGACATCGTGAACGGTGACGTCTGGACCGCCATGCCCCTGCGCGTCCTCGCGGGGACGTACTGACCCTCGCCGCCCACCCGGGCATCGAGACCCGATCTGTCGGACCACACCTGGAAGGACGAGGACGAGTACGCCAAGGCGCGGCGGCTCGGCCTGATCGACGAGGCCACCCACCGGCTGGTGGAGGCCGCCCGAGGCCTGGCCATCGGCCAACTCCGCGAGCGGCAGGGGCCGTTCGCCGCCGATCCCGACCTCTGGGCCCTGCCGCAGCCGGGATCCCTGCCCACCTTGCCGCCCACTGCGCTCAGCACGCCCACGGCGCGGGCCTGACGGGATCCTGTGGCGTCCTCGGGCGACCCTCGGGCGGTCCGGCCCCTGGTGCGGCCGGCCGGGCGGGGCCACAATGCGGGCATGCGGAGACGGCTCGCGGTGGTCGGCCTGGTCGCGGTGGCGGCGCTGTCGGGCTGCGGTGGCGGCTCTGCCGAGCCCCCGCCCGCCGTGGGCGCTCCGCCGTCGGGCAGCCTGCCGGCGCACAGCCTGCCGTCGGACAGCGCGCTGGCGGACTGCGTCGCGGGCATCACGCCCTGGCTCCAGATGTATCTCGACGGCGGCACGGATCTCGGCGACTACCAGGAGATGGGCCTGTCCAGCGCCCAGGGCGGCGCACTCCGGGAGCTCCAACGGCAGGCCGCTGCCCTCCGGGCGCAGGGACCGCTGCCGGCCGGCTGGGTCGCCACCGAGGTGCAGCGGTCCTGCACCGCGATCGTCGCCGCCAGGGCCACCGGCACCACCAGGCCGACCGGCTGGCCGTAGCCGCTCGCCCGGCGGCTAGGGTGAGCTGCTGACATGGACGAGACGGTGATGGACCACGAGCTTTCCGACATCGAGGCGTTGGACCACCTGCACGACGGTGGCGACTACCGCAGGCTGGCGCAGCGGACGGCGAGCGCGGACGTGCTGCGTGAACTGGCCCGCTGTGACTACCCGTTCGTCTGGCACGCCATCGCGGGGAACCCGGCCGCGCCGAGCGACCTGCTGGCCGCGCTGGCCGGGCGGCGGCACAGCACCTACAACGACAACCGGCTTCTCCTCCTCCTTTCCGAGCACCCGGCCGGCACCGGTGCGGCTCTGGACGCGCTGCTCGACACCGTGGCCGGGCGGCTGCGGGACGGCGAGCGCCCGTACGCGGCGGTGCTGAACCTGGCTCGGCGGTCCGACGTGCCCGCCGAGCGGGTGCGTTCGCTGGGCCGCCTCCCGGGGGCCTCCGCCCGGCTTCGCAGGGGGATCACCCGGGCGCTGGCGGCGCGCCCGGGGCCGTGCAGGCGGGCCGTCACTCCGTCACCGTCGTGAGCCGGCGGGCCGGCGGGACGAACATGCCGTCGTAGTGCTCGGCCGCGATGGATGCCGAGTAGATGTCGTGGACACCGATCAGGGGCGTGGCCCCGGGCCTCGCGATCTCCTCGCGGAGCCGCCGACCGTGGCCCGACGTCGTGTATCCGTCCGGCTGCGGCCGGTCAGCGCAGCAACGCGAAGACCAGCGCGGAGACGCCGCCGAGCGCCGTCCCGGCGAGCACCTGGGCGCGGGTGTGCGCCCGCAGCACCAGCCGCGACCAGCCGACCGCCAGGGGCACGGCCGCGGCGAACGGCAGCAGCCACGCCCCGAAGGCCAGCGCCAGGATCATCGCGACACCGCCCGCCACCGCGTTGTGGATCGAGATCTGCCACCCCACCGTGACGGCCAGCGCCGACAGCAGGCCGACCAGCATCGCGACCACCAGCGCGCGCACGTCCGCCGGGGCGTGCAGGCCGTACAGCAGGGCCAGTCCGGTGACCACCGAGAGCAGGCTCGCGGCCATCGGCAGCACGCGCTGGCGGCGGATCCGGATGTGCTTGTCGGTGAGCGCGCCGCGCCGCACCCCGAGCAGGATGAGGCCGATCGGCACGACGCCGCAGAACAGCGCCGCGAGCAGGCCCCAGCCGACCCCCGACCAGTCGGCGGTGCCGTGCGCGCCGATCACCAGCAGCAGGCCGATGACCAGGTTGGCGGGCGCCAGCGTGTCGGTCACCAGCCGCGCGGCCCGTTCACGCGGTGAGGCGACGGCGTAGGCCGGGGGCTCCGGCGGGACGAAGGCGCCGGTGCCGTTCACGCGGGCCGTCCGGAGCCGGTGGGCACGGGCGCGAAGCCGGGCTCGGCTATGCCGGCCGGAAGGTCGGGGAAGCCGGGCGTGTCGGGGCCGACCGGCGGGGTGGTACGAGGCACGCGGACGAGCGTACCGGTGGGCCTCAGGCTGTCGGCACCGGCCGGACGGCCCGGCGCTCGCGCAGCGTCCGGAGCACCCGACGGGTCGCGCGGGTGGCGACCGGCGGCAGCAGGTCCAGCGCCAGGCGGCGCGGCGCGGACTGCTGGACCGGCGCCTTGACCTGGTAGTTCAGCCGCAGCACGGGCTGCCCGGCGATGGTGTCCTCGTCCACGGTGTAGCCCTCGGCCCGCCAGTCGCGCTCCAGCAGCACCTGCCGGGCGGCCGCGGCGTCGCCCCAGGTGCCGTAGAACTTCATCGGGGTGAGCAGCACCGGCCGCAGGCCGCTGGTGAAGACCGCCTCCCAGACCGCCGCCGAGACCCCCGGGGTGTGCTCGGAGCGGTAGTCGTCCAGCGCGACCAGGCCGTCCTCGGCCAGCGCGGCCCGGCTGACGGCGATGTCCCCGGCGACGTGCTCGTACAGGTGGGAGGCGTCGACGTGGACGAAGCGGCAGCTGCCGGCCGCGATCCGGCCGTCGGCCAGCACCGAGGTGGGCGCCTGCACGATCTCGGGCAGCTCGTCGTGGAAGGCCAGGTAGTTGGCCTCGAAGGCGCTGCGGGTGAGGGTCTTGCGGTACGACATCGCCATCTCGGCGGCGTTGTCGGCGTCCCCCGCGTCGGAGTCGAACAGGTCGCAGACCGTCAGCCGTTCGCCCGGGCGGAGGTGGTCGCCGAGCAGGACGGCGCTGCGGCCGAGGTAGCTGCCGAGTTCGAGGATGTCGCCGGTGACGCCGGCCGCGCTCTGGGCGGACAGCAGGTGTTCGAAGGCCGCCCGGTCGAGACGGAAGAACCAGCCGGGGATGTCGTCCCGCTTCAGGGGCGCGGGGCGGGCTGCGGTCTCGGCAGTGGGCACGGCGGCCTCCTGGGGGCGCGGGGCGCGGCGAAGGGCTCACGTCGCGGGGGTGGTGCGGACCTGAGGCGGATCATCATAGCGACGGCCGACCCCCTGCGGACCAGGGTGGAACCGAACGGATTCCCGGTGATCGTTCAGGCATCCGGGGCTGGTCGGGCGGCGTCCGGCGAGGGGGTCGTCAGCTGCGCGATCGTCTCCGTCAGCCAGGCCCGCTCGGCCGTCCCGGAGGCCCGCGCGACCAGCAGCATGCCGCGCCGGAACGGGTTCGGCTCGCTCTCGGCGGTCACCGGCCGGCCGTCCCCGTCGTAGAAGAAGCTGCTCGGCGCCTCCAGGAACGCCAGCCGGCGGCGGAGCACGGCGGCCTGCTGCGCCGGGTCGGCGAGGTGGTGGAGGAAAGCGGCCAGGGCGAAGAAACGAATCTGGTCGGTGATCTCCGCCTGCTCGGGGTCGGCCAGCCGCCGCTCCAGCTCGGCCCGGCCCTCCTCGGTGAGCTCCAGCGTCTGGCGCGGCGCGGCGCCGCTGCCCGGTTCGGTGCGGCGGAGCAGCAGCCCGGCCTTCTCCAACCGGGTGATGGCGGGGTAGAGCGCGCCGTCGCTGACCGGCCGGACGTGCCCGGTCAGGCCGGTGATCCGGGACTTGAGCTCGTAGCCGTGCAGCGGCTGGTCGTACAGGAAACCGAGGATCGCGAGCGTCAGCACGGTTGAAGCCCTTTCGTCGGAGTGCGCCCCGTGGCGCGGCCATGCTACCTCTCGTCGAGATACCTCGTATCGATGTATCTCTCATCGAGATGCCTCTTGCCGAGCTACCTCGACACGAGGTATCTCTATTCGAGGCGGTCCGAGGGGCTGTCCGGTGCCGCCCGGTGGGCGGCCGAGTGGGCGATGCGCGCGGAACACGCGGCGCAAGGGGAGGACACATGCGCGGGCACCTGCCGCGACTGACCGCACTGGCCGGGCCGGTCTACGCCGAACTGCTGTCCGGCGTGGTCGCCTCGGTGATCGGCACCTACTGGGTGGCCGGCCTCGGCGGGTCGGCCGTCGCGGCCGTCACCCTGGCCGGCACCGTCGAGAACCTGCTGCTCGGCCTCGTCCTGGTGGTCAGCTCCGGCACCACCGTCCGACTCTCCCGCGCCCTCGGCGCCGGCGACCACGAGGACGCCGCCCGCACCGCCCGCGCGGCCTGGCGGCTCTGGGCGGTGGGCAGCCTGGCCCTCGCCGTGCCCGGCTTCCTGCTGCGCGAGCGCCTCGCCGGTGCCTTCCTGGACGGCCAGGCCGCCGCACTCGCCGCCGACTACCTGACCGTCGCCTTCCCGGCGTTCGCCCTGTTCTCCGGGCAGCGCGTCGCCGACGAACTCTTCAAGGGCGCCGGCGACACCCGCACCCCGATGCGGCTCGCCCTGCTGTCGAACGCGCTGCTGCTCGCCCTCGACCCGCTGCTCGTCCTCGGCGCCGGACCGCTGCCCGCCCTCGGCGTGACCGGCGCGGCGCTCGCCCTGGCGCTCTCCCGGGCCGTCGCCTTCGCCGTCACCCTGCGGCTGCGGCCGCGGATGTCCGCACCCGCCGGGGGAGTCGGCGCGGCGGCCCGCCGGATCGTCCGCGCCGGAGCGCCCTTCGGCCTCGACTTCACCGCCCGGATGGCCGTCGGGACGGCCCAACTCGCCCTGGTCGCGGGCTTCGGCGTGGCGGCGGTGGCCGGATTCGGCGTGGGCTACCGGGTGTTGCTGATCGTCACCATGGCCTTCTACGCGCTGCGCCAGGCCGCCGCCATCGAGGCCGCCCGCCTCACCGGCGCGGGGGACACGGCGGCGCTGCGCTCGCTCGGGCGCGACACCGGGCGGCTCGCGGCGCTGGTCGGCGCGATCGCGGCGGTGCTGAGCGCGGCGCTGGCCGGGCCGGTGACCGCGCTGTTCACCGACGACCCGGCGGTGGCCGGCCAGTCCGTGGGCTTCCTGCGGATGGCCGCGCTCTACCTGCTCCCGTACGCGCTGGTGGTGGCTCTCGCCGGAGTGCACCAGGCGGCGGGCGCGGGCCGGGCGCTGGTGCTGTCCGTGCTGGTCGGCCTGGCCGCTCAACTCGCCGCGGCCGCGGGCCTGTCCGGGCCGCTCGGGGTGGCCGGGGTGTGGCTGGGGCCGGCGGTCGGGGCGGTGGTCCAGCTGGTGCTGTTGGTGCTGCTCACGCGGCGTGCGCCCGTCGGGGACGCACCGGTGGCGGCGGGCGGCGCGGAGGTGCTGGAGCGGGTGGGGTAGCGCAGTCGTCCGGCGTGGACGGCGAGGGCGGACGGCGTGTGTGGACGTGGACGGCGTGCGTGGACGGACGGGGGGGCGCCGCAGCGGGCAGGGGAAACGGCGGGTGCCCCGGCCGCGCGCCGGGGACGGGCGGCGCGGGCCGGGGCCGGGAGGTGGTGCGGGGGCCAGGAGGTGGTGCGGGTCAGCCCGTCGTGGCCGGGGTGGGCGGGACGGTCATCAGCGGGTGGAAGTGGGCGAGTTCGGCGGGCTCGTCGATCGGGTGGCCGTCGGCCTCGATCCAGGCGTGGGCGCGGAACGGCTCGGTGCGGACGCCGGTGCGCCAGGTCGGCCAGGTGCCGCGGGTGCGGCACAGCAGCGCGGCGGCGATCGAGCGCTGGAGGCAGCCCTGGCCGGCGCAGCGCATGCTGAGCGCGACCACTGCCTGCCGGGCGGCGAGGGCCTCGGCCGGGTCCGCCGGGCGGGCGCCGCGCCGCAGCCGGAGCAGCAGCCGGCGGATGCGGGCCGGGGGCATCCGTTCGATCAGCCGGGCCGCGCCGATCGCGGCAAGCGCGGCCGGGCGTTGGCGCCACGGCGGCCGGCCCGCGCGGGTGGCGTGCGCGTGCAGGCTCATCCGGTGACCAGCCCGGCGGCGCGGAGGCTGTCGTGCAGCCGGGTGATGTCGGTCCGGGCCTGGTCGGCGGTGACCGGGAAGCGGTCGCTGAGGTCGGTGGCGATCTCGTCGGGGCTCCGCCCGTCGAGCAGGGAGCGCAGGATGAGCAGCCCGGTGCGGTTCAGCTGGAAGTACCGGCCGGAGTGCTCGTCCAGCACGACGGCGCCGCCCCCGGTCGGGGTGAGCGTGACATCGGGGCGCAACTCGACGGCCATTCAGGCTCCTTCGGGGGCGACGGTGACGGGGGTCCGGCCGCTCTCGTGCGCGCGCAGCCAGTGTTCGCAGGCGAGCGTGGCGTCCAGGGCCGCGTACGAGGTGCCGGGCGGGTAGAGCCCGAGGCAGGCCTGCCGGAGCGCGTCGGGGTCGACGAGCCCGGCGCGGGCGAGGGCGCTGTCCTCGGTGAGCGCGGCGAGTTGGGCCCGGTGCCGGGCGAGTCCCTGGTGCGCGTCCGGACTGAAGTCGCCCTTGCCGGTGCGGCGCAGGAGTTCGGCCGGGACGTCCGGTGCGACGGCGGCGGTGAGCAGCGGCTTGTAGTGGAACGGCGTGCCGCGGACGGCGAGTTCGGCGGCCAGGCAGGCGTCGAGCACCTGGTCGTCGAGGAAGGGCACGCTGTACGGGGTGCCCACGCGGGCGGTGGCGTCGACGAGCTGCCGCATCGCGGACGCGCTCTGCCGGACCATGTGCAGCACCTGGTGCTGGGCGTGTTCGGGGGCCAGCGGTTCGGCCTCCGGGCCGGGCAGGGCCCGCAGTTGGGCGCGGACGAGCTCGGCGGCCCGGGCGGTGGCCCAGGGCGGCAGTCGGGGTTCGAGCCCCCAGCCGAGGAGTTGGGTGGTGCGCGGCGGTTCGCGACGGGTGAGGTGGTCGGCGGCGTGGTCCAGCCAGGTCCGGTACGGCCGGGGGTCGGCGAGGGCGGTCAGTGCGGCGGGCAGGCTCCAGCGCAGCCGGGCCCGGTGGCCGCGCAACTGGCGTGCGGCCAGCGCAGGGTGACGTGCCGTCAGAGACCGCAGGTAGGACGGCAGGGCCTGGAGGACCTCGTCGCCGCCCTCGCCGCTGATCCGCAGCCGGGCGCCGCGCGCGGCGAGCAGCCGGGCGACGGCCTCGTCCCGGGCCCGGGTGCGGGTCCAGGCGAACGGCTCGTCGCCCTGCGGGCCGGCCGTGTCGACGTCAGCGAACATCGCGGGCAGGTCCTCGGGCGGCAGGACGAGCCGCCGGCCGGGCAGGTGGCCGGCGGCCTTGTCGGCCCAGGCGGCGTCCTCGTGGTGCGGGTCGAGCGAACCGACGGTGACGGTGAGCAGTTCGGCCGGGCCGTCGGCGGCCAGGAAGCAGAGCGGGGTGGAGTCGAGGCCGCCGGACAGGTCGGCGGCGACCAGTCCGCCGCTCCGGGTCCGGGTGGCGACGGCGCGGCGCAGGGCCTGGCCGAGGGCGACCGCGGCCTCCTCCGGCGCACGGCGGGGCGCGGGCGGCTGCCAGTGGGTGAACGTGCGGGCGGGGCGGCCGGGGGTGAGCACGGCCGCGTGGTGCGGGGGGACGGCGGTCACGCCGGGCCAGAGCGGCAGCCCGTCGAGCGGGTGCGGCAGCGGGTGGACGAGGCGCAGGGCGAGCCGCTCGACGGACGGGGTGCGACCGGTGCGAGCGGCGAGGACGTCGGCCCGGTCGGACAGCACGGGGACGCCGTCGATTTCGGCCAGGTGGAGGCGGCGCAGCCCGGAGAGCGCGCCACGGGCGGTGACGGTGCCGTGGGCGGTGGCGAGGAGGTGGAAGCAGCCCGCGAGGTCCCGGCCGAGGGCGAGGACGTCCTGCGGGTCGCGGATCCGGTCGGCCCGGCGGCGCAGTTGCTCGGGGTCGGTGTCGGCGGTGCCGAACACGGCCAGCGCGACCGGTCCGGCGTGGACGACCACCGGCTCGTCGGCCGGCCAGTGGCCGAGGATCCAGGGGCGTCCGCTGGGGTGGTGCAGGGCACGGCGCTCGGCCGTGCCCCACACCGCGGCCACCGCGGACGCGGCGTCGGTGTCCGGCAGGACCACGAACCAGGTCCGCCGGTGGCCGCTCATTGCTCGGCCCCTCAGATGAGGTAGAAGCCGTGGCCGTCGAACACGTCTCCGATGATGAAGCCCTGGGTGAGGGCGGCGAAGTCGCCGAGCTCGATCAGCATCGGGGTCTCGTAGACGTCGGTCATGACGGTTTCCTCTCGTTCACGGGGAGTTGGACGGGAGTGCTTGCCGGCGAGGACCACTCTTCCGTGCCGACCGGGTGGCGGACAACGGGTATCGGGAGCTTCGGCCGGAAGATGGTCACGGTCGGTGATGGGTGGTGACTGAGCGGACACCTCCGCTCCTGGGGCGGCCGGGTGCGCGTGTGTCGGGAGGCGATTCACCGGGCACCGCGCGTCGCTGCCGCTGTCCGCCGTCCGGGGGCCGACGGGGTCCGTAACCGGCCGCACGGTCGGCCCGCGGCGGCGGTGCGGGGGCTGGATTCGGCCGGGTCGGAGTAAAGGGGGCGCGGCCCCCGCGCGCCTCGCCCGCCTCGATCCCCCTGGCGTGCGCCGGATCTGACGGCTCGTCACGGACATGGCGAAGCCCCGGTCGGCGGGGTGGGCCGGACCGGGGCCGGGGTCGAACCGCGGGGGTGCGCGCTACTTCGGCGGGTCGTCGCGGAACTGGTTCTTGACCTGTTCCTGGGTGGCGTCCACCTGGCCGCTGAACCTGCTCTGGGTGCGGTCGTCGACGGCGTCGCCCGCCTTGTCGACGGCCTTCTCGGCCTGTTCCTCGTGGCCCTTCAGCAGGCCCTTGAGCTTATCCAACATGGACATCTGGTCACACTCCTGGATGAGACGGCCCCACCACTCCAGGATCACCGAGCCCGCCCGTGTCCGCATCCTGCCACCCCGCGCGGCGGGCTTGGCAGGCTCGCTCGGGTCATGTCAAATCGGGAGTCCACGGACCGTCGGAAGGACTCGCCTTGAAGCTGCGCACCCGCCGTCTGACCACTCCGCTCGACCGTCCCGCCGCCCGTACTGCCCGCGCCGCCCGCGGTGCGGGTGTCGCGCTGACCGCCGCCGCCGTGGTGACCCCGCTGCTGCTGGTCGGGTCCGGTACCGCGGCCGCCGATCCGGACCCGGCGCGCCGGGCGGCGAAGCTGGCGGCCCGGCTGGTCGAGGAGAGCAGCGCCGAGGACGCCCGCGACACCCTGGAAGCCTTGCAGGACATCGCGGACCGCAACGGCGGCACCCGGGTGGCCGGTTCGCCGGGGCACGAGGAGTCCGCCCGGTACGTCTACGAGCAGGCCCGCCGGGCCGGGCTGAAGGTCTCGCGCCAGGACTTCGTGTACACCTTCTTCGAGGCTCGCTCGCAGCGCCTGGACGTGGTGTCGCCGCAGGCCGAGAGCGTCCCGCTGATCGCCATGACCTACTCGGTCAGCACCCCGGACGCGGGCCTGAACGCCGAGTTGGCGGTCGTTCCGGTCGGCGCCGCCACCGGCTGCGCGCCCACCGACTACCCGGCCGGCGCGGTCACCGGGCGGATCGCCCTGATCCGGCGCGGCGGGTGCAGCTTCGCCGACAAACAGGCCGCCGCGGCGACGGCCGGCGCCGCCGCCGCGATCGTCTACAACAACACCGACGGCGACCTCAACGGGACCCTCGGGGACCCGGCGGCCGGCCGGATCCCGACCGCCGGGATCACCCGGGCCGCCGGGGAGGCGCTGGCCGCCAAGGCCGCCACCGGCCCGGTCCGGATCGCCCTCGACCTGCGGACCTTCATGGAGCCGCGCAGGACCTGGAACGTCCTCGCCGAGACCCGGGGCGGCGACGAGAACAACACCGTGTTCGTCGGCGCGCACCTGGACTCCGTCCCGGCCGGGCCCGGCATCAACGACAACGGCTCGGGCTCCGCCGGGATCCTGGAGGTCGCGCGCAACCTGAACGTCCACCCGGTGAGGAACAAGGTGCGGTTCGCCTGGTGGTCCGCCGAGGAGTTCGGTCTCAAGGGCTCGGAGGCGTACGTGAAATCGCTCTCCGAGGCCGACCGGAAGAAGATCCGGCTCTACCTCAACTTCGACATGATCGCCTCGCCCAACTACGCCCAGTTCGTCTACAACGGCTCCGGCAGTTCCGGCGGCGGCGCGGGCCCCGAGGGCTCGGCCCAGATCGAGCGCGACCTCACCGCCTACCTGGACGGCCGCGGCCTGCCGCACGACCCGGCGGCCTTCAACGGGCGCTCCGACTACGGGCCGTTCATCGAGGCGGGCATCCCGGCCGGTGGCACCGACACCGGCGCGGAGGTGGTCAAGTCGGCGCAGCAGCAGGCCCGGTACGGCGGCACGGCGGGCGTGGCCTTCGACGCCTGCTACCACCAGGCCTGTGACGACGTGGACAACATCGACACGGCTGCCTTCGACGTCAACATCGACGTGATCGCGCACGCCGTCGGCACCTACGCCTGGGACCTCTCCTCGCTCCAGCGGCCGGTGCCCCCGCAGCAGCCCCCGGCCGGTCAGCCGGGTGGCGGGCAGGGCGGTGGCGGGCAGGGTGGCGGCGGTCTGGCCGAGGACCACGCGCACCCGGTCACGTCCTGAGGCCGGCAGGCCGGCTGGCCGGCCAGGCCGGAGGCCCCGAGGGGCCCGACAGGCCCGGGTGGGCCCGCTGCCGTCCTCGGGCGGCGGGCCCACCCGCCCCGGCGACGCCCCGCGGCACCGCCATTCGGGTGCCCCTCGGGGCGTCGCCCCAGGTGGCGGGCGTGCCGGGACCGTAGCGGAGGCCACTGACAATTCGGCCCCGGGCCCTGTACGGTGCCGCGCGGAGCGCATCGACCGAGACCCGGTGGGTGCGCCGGGCCCGGTCCTGACACCATGGGACCGAGATCACGACACCGTGACACCCTCGGAGGAGTCAGCAACATGAGCACGCACTACGACGTCGTCGTCCTCGGCGCGGGCCCCGGCGGCTACACCGCCGCCGTCCGCTCCGCGCAGCTCGGCCTGAAGGTCGCGGTCATCGAGGCGAAGTACTGGGGCGGCGTCTGCCTGAACGTCGGCTGCATCCCCTCCAAGGCCCTGCTGCGCAACGCCGAGCTCGCCCACATCTTCACCAAGGAGGCCAAGACCTTCGGCATCAAGGTCGAGGGCCAGGTGACCTTCGACTTCGGCGAGGCGTTCCGCCGCAGCCGCTCGGTGGCCGACGGCCGGGTCAAGGGCGTCCACTACCTGATGAAGAAGAACGGCATCACCGAGTACGACGGCTGGGGCACCTTCGTCGACGACCACACCCTCCAGGTCGCGCTCAGCGGCGGCGGCTTCGAGGTCGTCACCTTCGACCACTGCGTCATCGCCGCCGGGGCCACCACCCGCCTCCTCCCGGGCACCAGCCTCAGCGACCGCGTGGTCACCTACGAGGAGCAGATCCTCACCGAGCAGCTGCCGGAGAGCATCATCATCGCGGGCGCCGGCGCGATCGGCGTCGAGTTCGCGTACGTGCTGCACAACTACGGCGTGAAGGTCACCATCGTCGAGTTCCTGGACCGCGTGGTGCCGCTGGAGGACGTCGAGGTCTCCACCGAGCTGGCCAAGCAGTACCGCAAGCTCGGCATCGAGGTGCTGACCTCGACCCGGGTCGAGTCGATCGACGACAGCGACCCGAACGCCAAGGTCCGGGTGACCGTCAGCAAGGACGGCCAGCAGCAGGTGCTGGAGGCCGACAAGGTGCTCCAGGCGATCGGCTTCGCCCCGCGCGTCAACGGCTACGGCCTGGAGAACACCGGCGTCAAGCTGACCGACCGCAACGCCATCGCGGTGGACGGTCGCGGCCGCACCAGCGTCGACCACATCTTCGCGATCGGCGACGTGACGGCGAAGCTGATGCTCGCGCACGCCGCCGAGGCGATGGCCGTGATCGCCGCCGAGACCATCGGCGGGGCGGAGACCATGGAGGTGGACTTCGCGATGATCCCGCGCGCCACCTACTGCCAGCCGCAGGTCGCCTCCTTCGGCTACACCGAGGCGCAGGCCCGCGACCTCGGCTACGACGTCAAGGTCGCCAAGTTCCCGTTCACCGCGAACGGCAAGGCGCACGGCCTCGGCCACCCGATCGGCTTCGTCAAGGTGATCTGCGACAACACCCACGGCGAACTGCTCGGCGCGCACCTGATCGGCCCCGAGGTCACCGAGCTGCTGCCCGAGCTGACCCTGGCCCAGCAGTGGGACCTCACCGTCCACGAGGTCGGCCGCAACGTGCACGCCCACCCGACGCTGGGCGAGGCGGTCAAGGAGGCCATCCACGGCCTGGCCGGGCACATGATCAACATGTGACACGGCAGGTGGCCGAGGGACCTGGCAGGGCCCGCCCGAACTTCCGGGCGGGCCCTGCTGTTTGACCTCTGCCTCACCCCTGCTCAGGGCTCGTCGGCGGGGGCCCGTCGGCTCACAGCCAGCCGCGCCGGGCCGCCTGCACGCCGGCCTGGAAGCGCGTGGTGGCGCCGAGCCGGGCCAGCAGCACGGACACCCGGCGCACCACCGTGCGCCGCCCCAGGCCGAGCCGCCGGGCGATGGCCTCGTCGGTGGCGCCGCTGGCCATCAGGCTGAGGATCCGGCGGTCCCGGTCGTCGATCTGCAGGCCGACGCCGTCCACCGAGGCCGGGACGGCGAGCTGCCAGAGCGTCTCGAACACCGCGGCGAGGGCGCGGAGCAGGGCGGACGGCCGGATCAGCAGTGAGACGACACCGCTGTGGGCGTCGGCGGGCAGGGTGACGATGGCGAGCTCGTCGTCGCCGAGGGCGAGTTTGAGCGGCGGGTCGTCCAGGGTGCGGGCCTGCTCCCCGGCCGCCATCATGCGCGCCATGTTGGGGCCCGCGACCGGGTCGTCGAAGGCGGTGCCCTGGTAGATCGAGCGGTAGACCACCCCGGCGGCCATCCGCCGGCGCTGCAACACCTCCTGGTCGAGGTAGAAGGCGGTGCTGCCGGAGTACGGCGGCACGTCGATGACCCGGACCTGGCGGCGGGCCACGAGCTGGAGCCGCCGACTGGCCGCCTGCACCTGGGCGATGTCCTCGACCACCTCCAGCGCGCCGTAGCCGCCGGCGTCCCGTCGGGCGTACCGGTACAGCTGTTCCAGCTCCGCCCCGGCCCGGCGCGCCCTGGCCTGGCGGGCGGCGTCGCACTGGAGCACGGCCTCGACGACCCGGCCGGGCGGCAGCGCCTCCCAGGTGCGGTCGGGGTGGTCGGGTCGGTCGGGGTGGTCAGGTCGGTCGTGGTGGTCGTGGTGATCGGAGGCGACGACGACGCCCTCGTCGGCGAGCTTCCCGAGGACGGTCCGGACGGCGTCCTCGTCGAGCCCGGCTCTGGCCGCCAACTCCGCTACCCGCGCCCGCGGATGGCCGACCAGGCAGCGGTAGACCCGGCCGCGCTCGGAGCCGGGATCGAGCACGTCGTGCACGAAGCCCCCTGTCGTCGTCTGGGTTCCGCCCGGTCGGGCGGGTGCCCGGAACCTACCCGGGTGTGCGGCGCACATGCGCCAGTGGCCCAGGTGCGCCGCCGATCTCCCTGGCGTCGGGGAGGCGGCGCGGGAAAAGTTGTCGGTGTCCAGACAGTTCGACGGGTGCCGGAACCTGCGGCCCCATGACGCCGAAGGGCGACCCATGACCCCAGCCCTGCCCGCGCGACGTCCGTCCCCGGGGCGCCCGTTCGCACGGCTGCTGCGCGCCAGGCCGGTGCTCGCCGCCCTGGCCGGCTGCCTGCTCCTGCTGGGCCAGGCCCCCGCGACGCACGCCGAGACCCCCGGCCCGCCGCCGATGAAGGACGGCTACGGGCTGACCCAGGTCGGCGCCGCCACCGGCAGCGCCACCAACTTCGTGCTCACCGTCACCACGCCCCAGGTCGCCGGGCAGCACACCATCCGGATCCTGCTGCCCGCCGACTACGCGGCCGACCCGGCCAAGCGCTACCCCGTCCTCTACTTCCTGCACGGCGCCTCCGACAACCCGAGCGACCCCGCGCTGGCCTTCCCGGCCCTGACCGCCGCGCAGTCGATGATCACGGTCATCCCGGACGGGGGTCTGCGCGGCTGGTACACCGACTGGCTCGACCAGGGCACCGCAGCCGGCGCGCAGAACTGGGAGACCTTCCACCTCGACCAGGTGGTCCCGTTCGTCGACGCCAACCTCCGTACCCTGACGGGCCGGAGGAGCCGGGCCGTCGGCGGCCTGTCGATGGGCGGCTTCGGCGCGCTGCACTACGCCCAGGACCGGCCGGAGCTGTTCGGCCAGGTGCTCACCATGTCCGGCGCGAACGACCTCTCCGCCGACGAGATGGTCATCCGCGGCGCGGTGGTGGGCACCCTGACCAACGTCGGCACCGTGCTGTGCGGCTCCAGCGCCGGCAAGCCCTGCGGCTACGACTTCGGGCCGACGGTGTCCAGCGACGCGGTCTTCGGCTCGCCGTACCCGGTCTTCAACGCCGACTGGCGCTGGAACGCCGTCGACCCGGCCGCCCGGCTGGGCCGGCTCGCCGACACCGGCATCGCCGTCTACACCGGCAACGGCAACGGCAACCCGGCCGACATGGAGTTCTGGGCCGAGGGCACCGCCAAGCGCGTCAAGGACCGCCTGGACGCCCTCGGTTACCGCTACCACTACGTCGACTACGGCAACGGCGCCGGCTGGGGGCCCGGTTGCGACGGCGGCCACACCCCGGGCTGCTGGGCGCAGGACCTCGTGGACTACGTCCCGCGCCTGGAGGCCGCCTTCGTGGCCGCCGGCGCCTGAGCCGCCGGGCCTGCTTGGGCCGCCTGAGCCGGCGTTCGCATCCCCCTGTTCCAGGATCCCCGACGAAAGGACCCGACCCGTGCCCACCACCGCGACCCCGCGCCGCCAGGCGCCGCCCTGGCTGCGCCTGATCGCCGCCGTCCTGGTGACCTGTTGCGCCGCCCTGGGGCCGACGGCCGCCCCGTTCGCGACGCCCCGGGCCGCCGCGGCCACCGCCGACTGTGCCGGCCCGCAGCAGTGCCTGACCCTCAGGTCCCTCAGCAACGGCCGCCAACTCGACGTGCAGAACGGCTCGATGGGCGACGGCGCCTACATCGTCACCAACTCGGCGCCCGGCTACCACCAGTCCTGGCGGCTGAACGTCGACCCCTCCGACTCCTCCTTCACCATCGTCAACAACGACACCGGCAAGTGCATCGACCTCGCCGCCTGGTTCACCCCCGCCCTGCGGCAGCAGACCTGCGCCGGGCAGGCCGGCCAGCGCTGGTTCCTCCAGCCGGTCGCCGGGTCCGCGGACGCGTTCATGATCCGGCACCAGGGCGACAACACCTGCCTGGACCTGCTGCTCGGCGCCAACTACGACGACGCCTGGACCGACCAGTACAGCTGCAACGGCACGGTCAACCAGCAGTGGTCCACCGGCTTTCCGGCGGCGGCCCGGAACCTGGCCGTCGACCACGCCGCCAAGCAGTGCCAGAAGGACGCCTCCAGCTGCTCCTGGGCGGTGAAGAGCGAGGCGCCCGCCGCGCCGCTGCCGAGGGTCTGCGTGTCCGCGGTGTGGTTCAACAACACCAGCGGCACCGTCCAGCAGTCCTTCTCCGTGACCAACATGAGCGGCTGGTCCAACAGCATCGGGGTCGACATGGGGACGCAGATCTCCGGCGGCACCCCGGGCGTCCTGACCGGCACGGTCAGCTCCGCGCTGCACTACAACAACGTCTGGCAGGGCTCGTCCACCGTCAACAACAGCGTCTCCGTCTCCGTCCCGCCCCAGCAGTACGGCTGGGTGACGCTGGCGGAGCTGGCCCGCAAGGTCACCGGCACCTGGACCTTCGACGCGCACGGCATGCCGTGGACGGCCGAGGACACCATCACCGTTCCGCTCACCTCCGACCCGAGCGGCGGCGCGACGCTCTACATCGCCAACACCAGCCCCACGTTCACCACCTGCGCCTGAGGCTGACGGTCCCCGTCACCTCCGTCACCCCCGCCGCCGCCCGGCCCCACCGGGCGGCGGCGCGGTTGGTGGTCGCAGCGCTCCCCGGTTGTCACACCCAGGCGCTACGGTCACTCGTGACGAATCGTCAGACCTGGCTTTGGGGGGCGATGTGGCGCGGTTGGGACAGGGGCGGCGGCAGGGGCAGAGCTCGGCGGCAGCCGGGAGCGGTGGCGGCGGGGTGGGCGAATGAGCACCGCCTGGCCCCGCTGGCCCGTCGGCGACCCGGCGAAGCTGCTGGCGTACGTCCAGTACCGGCGGGCGGGCGAGACCGCCCCGGCGACGCCCGCGGACCTGCTCGGCCTCGGCATGGCCCCGACCGGCGACGGCCCCGTCCTGGACGACCTCCGCGCCCTGTACGAGGGCTTCGCCGCCCGGGGGATCAGCTACGCCGACGAGCTGGCCGGCAGCGCACCCGGCCGCCAGACCGTCCGCGCGCCGTACGAGGTCCTGCACTCCCCACGGCACGCCACCTGCCTGGACCTGGCCGTCACCTTAGCCGGTGCCTGTCTCGACGCCGGTCTCCACCCGCTCCTCGCGGTGATCGCCGGCCGGGCCGGGGCGCCCGCGCACGCCCTGGTCGTGGTCTGGTTGGACGGCCGATGGCGCCAGGCCCCGCCGCACGTCGACTACCGGTCGGAGGAGACCGGGCCGGACTGGCACACCCTGCCCGAGGACCTGCTCGACCAACTCGCCGACACGGCCGACGCCCCCGGCGCCTTCCTCGCCCTCGACATCACCGACACCGCCGCACGGCCCAACGCCGCCGACCCGCGGCGCCGCAGCACCCACCCGTTCGAAGCGTCCGCCGCCCACGGTGCCCGACTGCTCCGCGAGGCCGCCGCGGAGCACCGGCTGGCCGTCACCCTCGACGTCGGCCTCGGCTGCCGGCAGCAGCAGCCGCTCCGGCTTCCGGACCAGCCCCGCGCACCCGTGCTCGCCCCGCCCTACCAGCCGCCGCCCGCCGACCTCGAGGAACGCGGACCGCTCAGCCTGCTCGGGGCCCGCCACGACGCCATCCGCTTCCACCCCCGCGACGAACTCGACTACCTGCGCGACTTCTACCAGCGGCCCGACCCGGCCGGACCGCGCACCAGGATCGCCGTCCTGCACGGCGCCGGCGGCGCGGGCAAGACCAGGCTGGCCGCCGAACTCGCCCACCGGCTCGCCCAGGAGGGTTGGTACACCGGCTTCCTCACCCGGGACACCGACCCCTACGACTGCGCCTGGCTCGCCCGCGTCGCCTCGCCCGTCCTCGCCGTCGTCGACTACGCCGAGGACCACCGGACCGCGGACGTCGTCCACCTGCTGCGCGCCCTGCGCGACCGCGAGGCGCCGACCTGCCTGCTGCTGACCGCGCGGTCCGTCGGCGACTGGTGGGAGCAGGAGATCGCCGCCACGCTCCGCCGCGACGGCCACCGGCACCTCAGCCAGGCCGTCGCCCTCCCGGCCCGCCACCCCCGCCGGACGGGCGTGTTCCGCGCCGCGCTGCGCTCCTTCGGCGCGCCCGACGCCACCGTGCTCGGCGCCGAACCGCCGCCGGACCCGGGCGACGGCGGATGGAGCACCCTCGACCTGGTCATGCACGCCTGGCTCCGTGCCCGGGCCGGCGACCACGACCACCCGACGGCCGAGGACGAGCTGTACGAGCGGATCCTCGACCACGAACTGGGCTACTGGATCCGCTGCTACACCGCCCAGATCGGCAAGCCCTCGGGGCGGACCCGCGAGCTGCTGCGAGAAGCCGGCGCCTGCATCAGCCTGCTGGCCCCGCGCCGCGACCGCCTCGACCGGGCCCTCGCCGCGCTCCCCGTGCTGGCCGAGGAGGCCACCCGTCGGGACGAGATCGCCGCGCTCTTCGAGGACCTGCTGCCCACCACACCCGAGGACGGCACCCTCGCGGTCCGCCCGGACCCGCTCGCCACCCACCTCACCGCGACCGTCCTGCTCGCCGACCCGGACCTGCTGGGGAGCTGCCTGGTCGCGGCCGGACGGCAGGAGCAGCTCAACGCCTGCATCGGCATCACCCGGGTCGCCGACTCCCCGCACGGCGCCGACGGGGCCCGGCTGGCTGCCGCCGCCCTGCGAGCGGCCCCTGACCTGTGGCAGGCGGCCCTCCCGGTCGCCGCCGCCCAGGGCGGGCCGTTCGTCGGTGCGTTGGAGGACCTCGTCCGCGCCGAACCCACCTCACTCCCGCTCGCCGAACTCGCCTTCAGCCTTCCGAGCGGGCACAGCACGCTGCGTGGGCTCGCCCTCGCCGTCGTCGAGCGCAGCCGGCCGGAGGGTGCACCGGAGGACTCCGACGAGCTGCGGGCCGCGCACGCCGCGTGGCTCGACAACCTCGCGATCCGGAAGGCGGAGGCGGGCGAGCACCGGGCGGCGGTTCAGTCCGCCACTCAGGCGGTGGCCCACCTCCGCCTCCTGGCCCGGGACTACTCGGGGGCCGTACCCCGCCTCGCCAGTGCGCTCACCAACCTGGCCTGTCACCAGGCGGTGGTGGGCGAGCGGCGGGCGGCGCTGCCTTCCGCCGGTGAGTCCGTCGTGCTCTTCCGCCAACTGGCCGAGCGTGATCCTGCGACCTTCCGGGCCGGATTCGCCGGCGCCCTCAACAACTTCGCCCTCCGGCAGGCGGAGGTCGGCGAGCGGCGCGCGGCGCTGGACTCGGCCACCGAGGCGGTGGCGCACTATCGGGCCCTGGCCGAGGAGGAGCCGAGCGCCTACCTGCCCGACCTCGCGATGGCCCTCAGCAACCTCGGCGGCCGCCAGGCGGAGCTTGGTGAGGGGCGCGCGGCGCTGGAGTCCGCCGAAGAGGCCGTGGCGCTGTACCAGGCCCTGGCCGAGGAGGACCCGACCGCCTACCTGCCCGCCCTGGCCACGGCCCTCAACGGTCTCGCAGGGTGCCGGGAAAGGGTCGGCGAGCGGCGGGCGGCCGTGGCGGCGGCCACCGAGGCCGTTCACCTCCTGCATCTCCTGGACGAGGCGCAGCCCGGCGCGTTCCGTTTCGTCCTCGCCACCTCCCTCGGCAGCCTCGCCGGACTCCAGGCGAGGGTGGGCGAGCGCCGGGCGGGCCTGGAGTCCGCGACCGAGGCGGTGACGCACCTACGCGGTCTGGCCCAGGGGGACCGGGAAGCCTTCCTGCCGCAGCTCGCCGAGGCCCTGAACGGCCTCGGGCTGCGACAGGCGGAGGCCGGCGAGCGGCGTGCGGCACTGGAATCGGCCGTCGAGGCCGTCGGCTACTTCCGGGCCCTGGCCCAGGACGACCCCGACATGTTCCTGCCCGGCCTGGCCAGGGCCGTCCGCAGCCTCTCGCTCCGCCACACGCAGGTGGGAGAGCGAGGCGCCGCGCTCCGCTTCGCTGCCGAGTCGGTGACCCACCTCACTGCCCTGAGCGGCAGGGATCCCGTCCGCTACCGCCCCGGTCTGGCCGCTGCCCTCGGCAACCTCTCCGGCTGTCAGGCGAACGCGGGTGAACGGCAGTCGGCCCTGCGGTCCGCGGTGGAGGCGCTGGCGCACTACCGCGCGCTGGACCAGGCGGATCCCGTGGTGTTCCTCCCCGACCTCGCCATGGCCGTCCACAATCTCTCCCTGCGACAGGCGGCCGTGGGGGAGCGGCGGGCGGCGCTGGAATCCGCCGAGGAGGCCGTTGACATCCGCCGTCGGCTCGTTCGGGAGGACTCCGCCGCCGTCCTGCCCGACCTGGCCGTGTCCCTCGGCAACCTCGCCAGCCGTCAGGCGGAGGCGGGAGACCGGCGCGCGGCCCTGGAGACGGCGACCGAGGCGGTGGCGCACCTGCGGGCGCTGGCCCGGGAGGATCCGGAAGCCTTCCGGCCCGCTGTCGCCATGGCCCTCACCAACCTCTCCAGTCGCCAGGCCGAGACGGGCGACCGGCGTGCGGCACTGGGCTCCGTGACGGAGGCCGTGGCGCACTACCGGTCCCTGGCTGAGGAGGACCCGGAGGCGTTCCTCCCCGATCTCGCCGGCGCCCTCAGCAACCTCGCCATGGAACAGGGCGAGACCGGTGCGTCGTCGGCGGCGCTGGACGCGATCACCGAGGCCGTCGACATCCGCCGGCAACTGGTCCGGAAGAACGCGGACGCCTTCCTCCCCGCCCTGGCCAGGGAGCTCAACAACCTCTCCAACTGCCAGTCGCTGACGGATGATCGGCGGGCGGCACTGGAGTCCGTCACCGAGGCCGTGGCGCACTACGAGGCCCTGGCCCTGGACAACCCCGCCTTCCTCCCGCAGCTGGCCAAGGCGCTCAGCAACCTCGCCGTCCGCCAGGGGGAGACGGGAGACCGGCGCGCGGCGCTCGAATCGATCACCGAATGCGCGGCGCGCTACCGCGTGCTCGCCGCGGAGGAGCCCGCTGCCTTCCTCCCCGACCTCGCGCTGGTACTGAACAACCTCGCGCTCGCCCAGGGCGAGGCGGGTGACCTGCCTGCCGCCGCGGAGTCGATCACCGAGGCGGTGGCGCGGTTCGCCGCCCTGGCCCGGGAGAGCCCCGAGGCCTTCCTGTCCGATCTCGCCAAGGCCCTCAACAACCTCGCCGCGCTGGAGACGAAGGCGGGCGGGCCGTTCGCGGGCACCGCGACCGCGGACGAGGTGGTCGCGGCCTTCGAGCCGGGGCCCGCCGCGGAGCTGCTGGTGGCCCGGGCCGTCTGGCGGTGGGGGGAGGGTGACCGCACCGGCGCCGCGGGCTGCCTGGAGGCCGCGGTCCGGGCGGCCGACGAGTCCGACGACCCCAGGTGGACGGGCCGCGCCCGGGTCTTGGTGCGGTCGTTCGCCATGTTCGTCCGGGAGGAGGCCGTCGAGGCCCCGCTGCTCGGCTGGATGCTCGTCGGCCTGCCGGTCTGGGCCACGGCGGACCTGCCCGAGGAGTACGTCGCCCTGATCGACCGGTGGATGGCCGCCGAGACGTGGGCCGAGCACGAGTCCGTCCTGCGGCAGGCCTACCCGCTGCTCAGCAGCGAGCGCGGGGGCGCCGCCCTTGACACCATGCGGGCCATCCAGCCGCACGTCCCCGGGCTCGACATACTCGCCGAGCTGCTGCAAGCCGCCGAGACCCGCGGTCTGGAAGCCGTCCTGGACGAGGAGCGCGCCTACCACGCCACCGTGGAGCTGGTGGACGGCTGGCTCGGCACCCCGGACTGGGCGGCGGACCTCGCGTACCTGCGCGCCCACCCCGGGCTGGTGGAGGACGCGCTCGCGCACGAACTCCTCGCCGCCGATACCGAGGAGCCGGAGATCCGCCGCCACCTCGGCATCCTGCGACTCGCCGGGCACCTGCCCTTGCCGGAGGTCTACGACGCCGTCACCGACCCCGCCACCGCCGTCGACACCGCGATGGACCTGGTCGGCGAGGGCCGGATCGACGCGCTCGGTGCCCTGCTGTGGGCCGCCGGGGAGCTCGCCGACGAGTACTTCGTGGGGCCGTACCTGGCCGGGGTCATCGCGGTCTGTTTCGGACCGGAGGCCCTGGAGTCCCTGCTCGGGTACGGTCCCACCGCCCACGGTTCGCCGCAGGCCCTGCTGTTCACCGAGGCGGCCGGGCAGGGCACGCCCGTCCAGCTCGCGGGTGCCGCCGCCCGGCTGCGGGCCCTGGCGGGTCGGCGCCCGCAGCAGGCCGCCGAACTCCTCGGCTACGCGGACCTGTTGGCCTCCGCCGCGACGGATCGGGCGGCCGAGTGAGCGCTGCGCCGACCGCGTCGGCGGCGGTCCGGCTCAGGTGAGGCGGTCGGCGTGGCGGGCGGCGGCTTCCCGGGTGAGCAGGGCGAAGCGGTGGCGGCTTTCCGCCTGCCGCTGTTCGGCCTCGGCGCCGGTCGGGTCGGCGCGCTCGTCGGGGCCGGCGCTGTCGGAGTCGGCGCTGTCGGGGCCGGAACCGTTGGTGTAGGCGCTGTGCAGGAGCCAGCAGCTGTGGATGCCGGAGAGCAGGTCCTCCAGGAGGTCGCGGGCGGGGCGCTTCGGGTCGAGCGGGGTCAGACGCAGGCCGGTGTCCTCCGGATCGATCGGGCCCTCGCCGAGCCGCTCGGCGATCTCCTCGTCGAACTCCACCAGCTGTTCGCGCAGACCGGCCGGGTCGGGCAGCAGGCCGTCGGCGATGTGCAGCGCGTGGTGGACCAGGCCGGTGACCGCGTTGTAGGGGGAGACGCCCGCCTCGATGAACTCCAGGACGAGGATGGGCGTTTGGAGCATCATGGCCTCGATGCCCTCGGCCTGCATGGCCACGCTGGTGAGGGAGTGGCCGCAGGCCGCGGAGCTCACCTCGGCGGCGGCCGCCAGCCAGTGCGCGGCGGCCACGGACGCGGCGGTCGGGTCGATGTCGGCGAACAGCGCGGTGGTGCCGAACGGGTCCTCCTCGAACAGGCGGTCGGCGGCGGCCACCTGGACCGGCGAGGCGCTCTGCCGGCTGAGCAGGGCGGCCTGCCGGGCGCGGCCGGTGAGGTCGCCGAGTTCGGCGCTCTCCACGGCGGCGAGCTCGGCGGCGGTCTCCGCGAGGACGGCCGCGGCCAGATCCGCGTTGTCGAGGGTGTGCAGGGCGCGGCCGATCCGGTGGGCGGACTCGACCAGCGTGCTGGGGGAGACGGTCAGCGTGCCGCCGTGCGGCAGGTTCGGCCGGACGACGGCCTCGGGCACCTCGGCGAAGCCCTTGCGCTCCTGTTCGCGCCGCCAGCCCTCGGTGTTGGACTCCAGCGAGCCGGCCGCGCTGGCCGGGTGGGTGTAGGTGCGCCAGGCGGCCTCGGACAGGCCGGTGAGGCCGCGGGCCAGGCGGAGCACCACGCCGAGGTCCGTGTCGGCGGGGAGGACGGCGATGCGTGCGGTCAGGTCCCCCTCGCTGGTCCCCCAGGTGGCGGTGAGCTCGCAGCGGACAGGGTCGACACAGTAGCGGGTCATGTGGCCGTACCTCCGGGGTGGACTGTGCGCGGGGCGTGACGCCGGAACCGATTCTGACGCATCGCCAGATCGCGCGGGGCGAATACCGGATCGGGTGAACGCTGGATCACCCCCGCCGGGCAGGCCTGCGCGGCGGACTGGAGAATGATCTGCGTGACGGACACCACGCTCAACCTCTGGCGGCAGCCGCTCGACCGTGTGCCGCGCGGCCTCTGGGACCGTGTCAACCTGACCGTGCTCATCCTCGCCGAGACCGGGATCAGCGAACTGCCGCCCGGGATCGGCCGGTTGCGACGGCTGCGTACCCTCGACCTCGGGCACAACCGGCTCACCGCGGTGCCCGAGGAACTGGGCGGGCTGGCCGGCCTGACCGATTTCCTCTACCTGCACGACAACGCGTTGACCGCGCTCCCGGACGCCCTCGGCCGACTCACCGCGCTGCGCTACCTCAACGTCGGCGAGAACCGGCTCACCGAACTCCCGGACACCATCGGCGCGATGGCCGCCCTGGTCGAACTGCGGGCCCAGCAGAACCGGCTGACCGCGCTGCCCGACAGCCTCGGCGGGCTCACCGCCCTGCGTGAACTCTGGCTGCGGGGCAACCGGTTGACCGCACTGCCGGCCGCCTTCGCACGGCTGGGCGAACTCCGCGAACTGGAACTGCGGGAGAACGCCCTCACCGAGGTCCCGCCGGCGCTCGCCGGGCTGCCCCGGCTGCGCCGCCTCGACCTGCGGGGCAACCGGATCACCGAACTGCCGGACTGGCTGGCCGCCCTGCCCGCGCTGGAGAAGCTCGACCTGCGGTGGAACCCGGTCGAGCCGGCGGCGCGGCTGCTGGACGCGCTCGCCGGGCGCGGCTGCGTGGTGCTGCTGTGAGGTCGGGAGAAAAGATCACCGCGGAGGCCGCCGGGCTGCTACCGTGGATCGCATGAAGCGCGCTGCACTCGCCACGACGACGCCGGAGAGAGTCCCGGCGCGCTGACTGCTGACCTAGTCCGAAGCCCCGGGGCGAGTGCCCCGGGGCTTCGCCGTGTCCGGTCCACTCGCCCGCCGACCCGAGTGGAGACCACCCGCCATGCACGACCAGCCCGTTCACGCGCAGCACGACCACCGAAAGCTCGGCCGCGAACTCGACCTCTTCGACACCGACCCGCTGATGGGCTCCGGCCTGCCGTACTGGCTGCCCGACGGCGCCGCCGTCCGGCACGCCCTGGAGGAGTTCATCCGCGAGCGCGAGCGGCGGGCCGGCTACCGCCACGTGTACTCGCCGGTGCTCGGCAAACGCGAGCTGTACGAGATCTCCGGCCATTGGGCGCACTACCGCGAGGACATGTTCCCGCCCATGCGGCTGGGCTCGGAGGAGATGGTGCTGCGGCCGAGCCTCTGTCCGCACCACGCGCTGATCTTCCGCTCCCGCCCCCACAGCTACCGGGAACTGCCGCTGCGGATCGCCGAGTTGGGCGGCATGTACCGCTCCGAGCTGTCCGGCGTGCTGGGTGGGCTGACCAGGGTGCGGTCGATCCAGCTGAACGACGCGCACGTCTTCTGCACCCCCGAGCAGGCCGCCGACGAGGCCGTCGCCGCTCTGGAGCTGATCCGCGAGGCGCATCGCGCGCTCGGCGTCCGACCGGTCCGCTACCGGCTCTCGCTGCCCGGCGAGGGCGGCAAGTACGTCGCGGACCCGGTGCTCTGGGAGCGGGCCACCGCGCTGCTGACCGACGTCCTGGAACGCTCGGGCGTGCCGTTCGAGGCGGCCGAGGGCGAAGCGGCGTTCTACGGGCCCAAGATCGACGTGCAGATCGCCGACGGCGCCGGCCGTGAGTTCACCCTCTCCACCGTCCAGATCGACTTCCACCAGCCCGAGCGGTTCGGCCTGCACTACATCGGCCCGGACGGCGCGAAGCACCGGCCGGTGATGGTCCACCGCAGCGTGATCGGCAGCGTCGAGCGGGTGGTCGCCCACCTGATCGAGCTGTACGGCGGTGCCTTCCCGGCCTGGCTGGCGCCGGTCCAGCTCGTGCTGCTGCCGGTCTCCGAGGCCGAACTGCCGCAGGCCGAACGGCTCCGGCGGCGCTGCCTGGAGCGCGGGCTGCGCGCCGAGGTCGCCGGGCCCGAGCAGGGCAGCCTCGGGGCCCGGATCCGGGCGGCGCGGCTGGTGCCCTACCAGGCGGTGATCGGCGCCAAGGAGGCCGTGGACGACCGGGTCGCGCTGCGTCTGCGGGACGGCCGTCGGCTCGAACCGCTGCCCGCCGAGGAGGTGTTGGACCGGATCGGCGCGCTGGTGGCGGCGTGCAGCGCCGAGCTGTGGGCGGACTGACGGCCCCACCTCGACGTTCCGGGCGGCGTGGCGTCGATCGGCTGGCTGTCGGCCGGTCGTCGGTCGTCGGCCGGAGGCATACGTACGACTAGTGCGGTGCGCGGTGTGTCGGTCGCGCCGGGGGAGGCGGCCGCCCGTCGAATGGGCGCGGGCGGCCGAGTCCCCGGCCGTCGTCCCCCTGCTCCGGAGGTACCCATGCGCATTCCGCGCGGGATCGTCGCTCCCACCGCCGCCGCCTGTCTCGCCCTCGTCGGGGTGGTGGCCGCCGCCCCGGTCCGGTCGGGGGCGCTCCGCCCGCTGCCGGTGCCGGACGTCCAGTACTGCGCCGCCGTCCTCGGCCACGTCCCGGGCGCGGACGGGCGCTCGCCGCTGCTCGGCCGGGCCTGCTCACCGGACTCCCGGGCCGATGCACTCGCCCGTAGCGAGGGCGTCACCGAGGGCGCCGCGGGCGGTGGCGCCCGGGCCGTGGCGAAGCCGGCCGACCGCACCCTGCTGCTGGAGGAGTACAAGGACGTCGACTACGGGGGCGGCGTCATCTACTCCTTCTACGGCGACGCGGGCGGCTGTGACGCCACCGGCTACCACCTCGTCAACTACTTCGAGGTGGCGCTGAGCGTGTCCTCGATGAAGGGCTACCACGATTGCAACACGGTGCACTTGACGTCCACACTGGGCAAGGAGGCGACCCTGGGCCTGCCGGCCGGCTACCTCGGTCCGGACTTCAACGACGCCGTGCGTGAACTCCAGGTGTTCCACAACTGAGCGGCGTGCGGCCGCCGGTGGCTCGCTGGCGCTGGTCGGGGGCCAGGGCTGCCGGGTGGGTGGCCGTCAGTAGGACTGCAGCTCGATCAGGTGGCCGTCCGGGTCGCGCAGGTGGGCGCTGCGGAGCCCGGGGCCCCACTCCGGGCGGTCGGTCGGGTCGACGACGGGGGTGCCGCCGTGGTGCCGGCAGAGGGCGAACGCCCGGTCCACGTCGTCCACTCGGAAGACGAGCATCGCGGCGTCCTGGGCGGGGGTGGCGGGCCGGGCGGGCAGTCCGGCGGTGCCCAGCGCCCCGGCCATCGCCGCGCGGTCGTAGAGCACCAGGACGGCCTGGTCGTCGACGTCCCAGTTGGCGTACGGGCCGTCGGGGGTGCCCTTGACCAGGGTGGCGCCGGTGAGCGGCGGCAGCACGGCTCGGTAGAAGCCGAAGCACTCGGCGAAGCGGGTGACGAGCAGGCGGGGGTAGAGGGCGTCCACGGCGGAACTCCTGGCGCTGGGAATTAGTGGGTCGCCACCCACTATAGGGAGAGACCCTAGACTTCTGCCATGGCCCCCGAACCCTCGCCCGCCGCCCGCGCGCTGCCGCCGACCCTGCTGGACCTCGGCACCTACCTGCTCTCCCGGATCGGCAAGACCGCCCGGGGCCGCCTCGCCGAGCGGCTGACCCGACGCGGCCTGCGGCTGTGGGACATGGCGGTCCTGGCCGCCCTCGCCGACTTCGGGCCGCACGCCCAGCGGGACCTGGTCCAGCGGCTCGGCATCGACCCGAGTGACATGGCCAAGGTCGTCGACCAGCTCGCCGCCGCCGGACACGTCGAGCGGACCAGGGACCAGGCCGACCGCCGGCGGGTGTCGGTGGCGCTCACCGGGGCGGGCCGGGCGCTGCTCGCGGAGCTGGAGGCCGAGGCGCGGGCGGTGCAGGACGAGGTGCTGGCGCCGCTGGACCCGGAGGAGCGGCGGGTGTTGCAGGAGCTGCTGCTGCGGGTCCAGCGGGGGTTGTCGGACGGCGGGTGAGTCGGACGGCGGGTGAGTCGGGCGGCGGATCGGTTCGGTCGGTGAGGTCGATCCGCCGGTTCCTCAGTCGAGCTTTCCGTCAGCTGGTCTCTTCGTCAGCTCGTAGGCCCGGGGCGGCGGGCGCCCGCGAACTCGCCCGCCCAGCGCGGGACGTCGAGCACGTCGTCGACCCGGGCGACCAGCGTCCCGGTGTGCTCGGCGTGGATCATCGCGCCGTCACCCGCGTAGACGCCGACGTGGTGCAGCGGCGCGTCCGGGCGGGAGAAAAAGAGCAGGTCCCCCGGGGCGAGGGCGTCGCGCTCCACCGGCGCGCTGCGGTGGAACTGGGCGAAGGTGTAGTGCCCGAGCTCGACCGTGCCGCGACTGGCCCGGTACCAGCAGTACAGCGCCAGGCCGCTGCAATCGAAGCCGACCGTGCTCTCGCCCAGGCACTGGCCGTTGAGGTAGCCGTTCTCCTCGTCGCAGAAGCCGAGGCTCGGGCCCAGCCGGTCGCCGCCGCCCCAGGCGTAGGGCACGCCGATCTGGGCGGTGGCCACCTCGGCGACCTGGTGGCCGAGGGTCGCGGCCCGGGTCCGCGCTGCCGACGGGACTGCCGGGGCGGCCGAGGCCGCCGGGGCCAGCGCCGGGACGAGGCCCGCCCCGAGCACCAGGCCCAGTGCTCGGCGGCGGCCGAGCCCGAAGCTCTGCTTGCGGAACGGCGGTTGGGGCTCCATCTGGGACTCCGTGGTGTCGGCGGGGCGGGGTGGACACCAGGATTCCGGTTCGGCGGGTCGCCGAGCTATCACCCGCAACGGTGAATCGTCGGCGGACGGACCCTGCAATGACGGGAAGTCCGCTGGTAAATGCTTTGACGGAGTGTCACGGGCGCCCAACGATGGGCGCGAAAGGTTCGACCGCGACCCTTGGAGGACTTCGTGACCGGTGCCGTGCAGCTGATCCGCAGCTCCCGCCTCACCCCGGCCGTCGACTACGCCTACGCGGCGCTGGTCGAGGCGCCGGCCCGCTCGCTCTGGCTCGCGGGTGCCTGCCCGCTCGACGCGGAGGGGCGGACGGTCGCCGTCGGCGACTACGAGGGCCAGGCCCACCAGGTGATGCGGAACCTGATAACCGCGCTGGAGGACGCGGGCGCCGGGCTGACGGACGTCGCCCGCACCACGGTGTACGTGGCCTCCTCCGAGCAGCGCGACCTGGTGAAGGTGTGGGAGGTGTACCGGTCGTACATGGGGGAGCACGACGCTCCCAGCACGCTGCTCGGGGTCTCGGTGCTCGGGTACCACGACCAACTCGTGGAGGTGGAGGCGGTGGCCGTGCTCCCGTGAGGGGTCAGTTGCTGAAGATCGCGACCGGGTCGCCGGTCAGCCAGACGTTCTCGATCCGCACGCGGTGCATCAGCCAGCGGTCGCCGTCGCGGAGCAGCTCGACGTCGTAGCGGTTCTTCAGCAGCGCGTGCGTGGCCGGGGTGGCGGTCAGCAGGTGCTGCGCCTCCACCAGGGCGGTGAGGCTGGCGTGGTCGCCGTCCACGGTGATGCGCGGATTGGTGACCTGGTGGGTGGTGTTCACCCGCTCGTGGAAGAGGGCGAGGATCGCCGTGACGATCGCGTCGCGGCCGACCATCAGGGGCGGCTCGGCGCCCCAGGCGGCGGCTGCGGGTCGGAAGTCGAGTTCGGCGTCGACGGTGAAGGAGGAGGCGAACAGATCGCGGTCCTTGAGGTCCTGGCCGAGGGCGAAGCGGTACAGGGCGTCCAGGATCTCGGTGCGGTCGCGCAGTTCGGCGGCCAGCGCGTCGAGGTCCTTGGCGGGGGCGGTGAGGGCGCGGTCACGGGTGACGTACACGGGAACTCCCGGGTGGGTGTTGGGCTTTGCCGGATGCCTCCACCTTGGCCCGGGCCGGCGGGGTGATCAACGGGCAGCTGTGCAACGATCGTGAAGGGAGAGTTCATGATGGGCGCGAGGTGAACCGCGGGCCGCGGCGCTGGATGCGGGGTGCGGGATGCGGGGTGCGGCACGAGATACGGGCTGCTGCGCGGGGCGCGGGGCACGCACGCGCACGGGGCATGCGGGACGCGACATGGGGGCGAGTGGTGGGCGGCATACCGGAGCGGCATGAGATCGAGACCTTCCTGGCGCTGACCGAGGAGTTGCACTTCGGGCGGACGGCCGAGCGCCTGCACGTCTCGACCGCACGCGTCAGCCAGACCGTGCGGAAGCTCGAACGCCGGGTCGGTGCCCAGCTGTTCACGCGGACGAGCCGGCGGGTCGAGCCGACCGAGCTCGGTCGGCAGCTGGCGGAGGAGCTGCGGCCCGCCTGGCGGGCGGTCGGGGCCGCCGTGCAGCGGGCCGCCGAGGCGGCGCGCGGCCGGACCGGGGTCCTGCGGGTGGCCTTCGCCGGGCCGGCGGCCGGGCAGTTGCTGATCGGGATCGCGGAGCTGTTCCGGGAGGGGCTGCCGGAGTGGGAGGTGGCGCTGCGGGAGGCCTCGTTCGTGGAACAGCTCGCGCTCCTGCGGGAGGGTGGGGTGGACCTGGTGCTCGCCGAGTTCGCGCTCCAGGACGCGGAGTTGGTGATGGGGCCGGTCCTGGTCAGCGAGCCCCGGATGCTGGCCGTGGCCGCCGGGCATCCGCTGGCCGGCGGCCGGTCGGTGGGGCCCGAGGACCTGGCCGGGGTGCCGCTCGTCCAACTGCCCGCCCAGCTGCCGGAGTCCTTCCGCGCGGACCGCACGCCCGCTCGGACGCCCGGGGGCCGGCCGATCCCGGCCGGGCCGGTCGGCGGCACGCTGAACGAGATCCTGACGCTGGTCGGGGCCGGCCTCGGGGTGTTCCCGGTCGGCGCGCAGGCCCGGCGGTACCACGCCCGACCGGATGTGGCCTACCTGCCCATGGCCGGCGCGCCGCCGGTGGAGTGGGGCCTGCTCTGGCACCGGGACCGCGACACCCCGGCCGGCCGGGCCTTCGGCCGTGCGGCGTGCCAACTCCTGGGCCTGGCCGGGGGAGCGGCGGACCGGCCGTAGCGATGCCGGCGGCCGCTGGTGCCTCCGGTGGTGGCGTCTGGGCTGGGCATGTGCGGCGCCGGCGTGTGCTTCCGCTATTCCGTCTTGCTAGGTACTGGTAGTCGGCGTTACTGTGTACCGGTACTCAACAGCGCTGACTAGTGCAAGGAGGGAGGTGCTGCATGGCCAAGCTGCTGACGGAGATGCTCAAGGGCACGCTGGAGGGCATCATCCTCGCGTCGCTGTCCGGCCGGCCCGCCTACGGCTACGAGATCACGGCGCGGCTGCGGGAGCAGGGTTTCTCCGACATCGCCGAAGGCACCATCTACGCGCTGCTCCTCAGGATGGAGAAGCGCGGTCTCGTCGACGTGGAGAAGGTCCCCTCCGAGAAGGGGCCGCCGCGCAAGGTGCACTCCCTCAACGCTCAGGGACGGGAGTACCTCGAAGAGTTCTGGAGGACGTGGAGCTTCCTCACGGAACGACTGGAACAGCTCCGCGAAGGGGAGGGCGAGTGACCATGTCCGATGTCGAGAAGGCCGGCTTCATCTCGAAGGTGATCGGGCCCAAGAAGCGCTGGAGGGCGTACAAGGCGCGGGTCAAGGAGCTTCCCGAGAACCACCGCACGGCGGTCGGGGCGATCGAGCGGTACCTGATGCACTTCGTGCCGACCGACGAGGACAGCAGTACCTCGATGTTCGAGGACCTCGCCGACCTGTTCGAGCAGGCCGCGGTGAACGGAACTCCGATCCGCGAGGTCGTCGGGGCGGATCCGGTGGAGTTCGTCGAGGCGTTCGTCCAGAACTACTCGGAGGGCGGCTACGTTCCCGCCCGTGCCCGGAAGCAGCTGACCGAGGACATCGAGCGCGCCGTCCGGAGCGAGACCGGGACAGCGGACCCGACGGTCTGACCGCGCCTCGGCCCTCGGCCTCGGCAGATCGGCAGATCGCCAGATCGGCCCCGAGGGTCGAGCGCCACTTTCACCGCCTGCCCGCACATCACCTGCACAGCGCGGCCGCGGGGCCACGCCCCGCGGCCGCCTCTCGCCGCACGTCCGCGGCGCCGTCGAGAACGACCACTGCGTGCAAGGAGACTCCTGATGGGAAACGGCAACAACGGCTTGTCCGAAGCAGGGCTGCGCCGACTGCGCGAGGTACTGGAAGCGCACGTCGAATCCAAGAAGATCCCCGGGCTCGTCGCCCTGGTCGGCCGGGGCGAGGAGACCCATGTCGAGGCGATCGGGACGATGCGCCATGACGGCGGCGCGCCGATGCGCCGGGACACCATCTTCCGGATGGCCTCGACGACCAAGCCGGTCGCGGTCGCCGCGACCATGGTCCTGCTGGACGAGTGCCGGCTGCGACTCGACGACCCGATAGACCCGTGGCTGCCGGAACTGGCCGACCGGCGGGTGCTCGAGCGGCCCGACAGCCCGCTGGACGACACCGTGCCGGCGCGGCGTCCGATCACCGTACGGGACCTGCTCACCTCCACCTGCGGGCTCGGGCTGGACATGACGGCGACGGGCTCCCCGATGATGACCGCCTACTTCGAGCAGCGGGTCTACGGCGAGAACGGGTGGATGCTGCCGGCGGTGGAGCCGGACGAGTGGATGCGCCGCCTGGGCGCGCTTCCGCTGATGCACCAGCCCGGAGAGCGGTGGCTGTACAACGTCAGCGACGACGTGCTCGGGGTGCTGGTGGCCAGGGTCACCGGCGAGTCGTTCGAGGCGTTCCTGCGCGAGCGCATCTTCGATCCGCTGGGGATGAAGGACACGGGGTTCCACGTGCCCGCCGAGAAGATGGACCGGCTGCCGCCCCTGTACGCCCCCGATCCGCGGACCGGGGAGTTCACCGTGGCGGACGAGGCCGAAGGGGGACACCACAGCAAGCCTCCGGCGTTCCAGTCGGGCGGCGGCGGGCTCGACTCGACCGTCGACGACTACCACGCCTACTTCCGGATGCTGCTCAACCACGGGATGCACGGCACCGAGCGGATCCTGTCCCGGCCCGCCGTCGAGCTGATGACCACCAACCGCCTCACGCCCGAGCAGACGACCGCCCTCCAGGCCTGGGCGCGCAGCGTGGTCCACCTGTCACACGGTCAGGGCCAGACCGGCGGCTGGGGCTTCGGGATGACGGTGCGCACCTACCGGGGTGACTACGCGCCGGTCGGCCAGTTCGGCTGGGACGGCGGAGCCGGCACCACGACCTACGCCGACCCGCACAACCGGCTCGTCGGCATCCTGCTCACCCAGACCGGGATGTCCACCCCGGACTCGGCACGGGCCGTGCAGGACTTCTGGACCACCCTCTACCAGGCGATCGACGGCTGACCCGCCACCCGGTTGAGGGCGGTCCGGTGGAAGCCCGGCCCCGGGGCGTCGTCAGAGGGAGGCGAGCAGGGCGTCGAGCTTCTGGTAGCCCTCGACCACGCCGTGCTCCATGCCGCTGGCCAGGATGGCGTCCCGGGCCTCCAGGCTGTCGACCACCGACAGCACGGTGACGCGGGTGCGGCCCTCTCCGGCGGGCTCGAACAGGGCGGTCTCCAGCGCGACGCCGTCCGGTACGCCCTCGTAGGTGAAGGTCTGGACGAGGCGGGTGTCCGGCCGGACCTCGTGGAACGAGCCGTAGAAGGCGGCGATCTCCTGGCCGTCGCGGTAGGAGGCGTAGCGGTAGTGGCCGCCGGTGCGGACCTCCCAGGTTTCGATCTTCAGGTCGAGGTCCTTGGGGCCGAGCCACTGGGTGACCAGCTCGGGCTCGATCCAGGCCCGGAACACCCGCGCCTGCGGGGCGTCGAACTCGCGGACGATCCGGATGGTGGGCAGCGTCGGGTCCGCTTCGATCCGGGTCTCGTGCCGGGTCTCGCGGCCGGTGGTGGAGGTCATGACGAGGCTCCTTCGTTCGGTGCGGCTTCGTGCCGGGGAGTGGGTTGCGGGGGTGGGACGTCGCCGTGGTCCATGGCCGCGAGGACGGCGTCCAGGCGGCTGAAGCGTTCCTCCGCCTGGCGGCGGTAGCGCTCTATCCAGGTCGTCATCAGGTCGAGCGCCTGCGGTTCGAGGTGGCACGGTCGGCGCTGGGCGTCCCGGCTGCGGCTCACGAGTCCGGCCTCCTCCAGCACTTTGAGGTGTTTGGAGACGGCCTGCATCGACATCGCGTAGGACTCCGCCAGCTCGCCGACGGTCGCGTCCCGGAGTGAGAGGCGGGCGACGATGTCGCGCCGGGTCGGATCGGCCAGGGCGACGAACGCCCGGGACAGCTGGTCGACGGCCACCGCACACCTCTGCTTGTTCTCAACCAATGGGTTGAGAACCACGCTACGCCCGCCCTCGGCCTTATTCAACCGCTTGGTTGTGGAAGGTGGGGTGATTGCTTTCCGCAGTCGATCGGAGCCAATCCAAAACCGCTTGGCCGGTTTTCTCCGGGCGGCCCGAAAGGGGTGGGGTAACCGTCGTCGTACCGGCCGTCAGGCCACTTCGGGTGGCCTGTGGGAAGGCCGGCGGCGCGTGGGGGAATCGCAGGGGGCGGGTGGGGGGAGAAGGAACGTTTGAGGAGATTCCCGGACATCACCTTGTGGCCCGTGGGTTACCGGTAGCTAAGATACGGGGTGTTTGGTTTGGTTTTCCGGAAGCTCAGGGCGGGTGGTTGCGAGTGGTGCGGCAGGAACGGGCGCTCCGGACGCGTCGGCTGATCCTGGAGGCGGCGGCTTCGGTCTTCGACGAGTTCGGGTACGAGGGCGCCACCATCGGCGAAGTGGTCTCCCGGGCCGGCGTGACCCGTGGCGCGGTCTATTTCCATTTCGCGTCCAAGCGTGATCTCGCGCAGGGTGTCGTCGAGGAACAGTTCGTCCAGGACGGAGTGCCCGAACGGGTCTGCAAGCTCCAGGAGTTCGTGGACGCCGGGATGGTGGTCGCACATCTGATGCCGCGCGATCCGCTGCTGAGTGCGGGGGCCCGGCTCTCGCTCGGGCAGGACGTCTTCGAGGACTTCGGGGGCGGTGCGATCCTCGGTTGGATCAGCCGGATGGAGGCGCTGCTGACCGCTGCCCGCGAGCGCGGTGAGCTGCTGCCACACGTCGCCCCGGCGGACACCGCGTGGCTGGTGACGGCCGCGTGGACGGGTGTGCAGATCCAGTCGCAGAAGCTGTCCGGGCGGGCCGATCTGGAGCGGCGGGTGGCCGCCCTGTACCAGCACCTGATGCCGAGCATCGCGGTACCGGGTGTGCTCGGCTCGCTGCAGATGGGGCCGGACCGCGGTGCCCGGGTGCTCGCCGAGGTGACCGCCAACCGCGCGCCCGAGCAGGGCGGCGGCGAGGCGCAGGCCGGAGAGCCGCTGGCGGCGCAGGTGGTCGAGGGCGGGGTCGGCGTGGGCTGAGCCCCGGGCCGGATGGCCCGACCGCACCGGACTGTGTCGGGCCGGAAGGCGGCCTGGGTGGTGCGGAGTTGACGTGGTGGTGAGCGGGGCCCGAGGGCTCCGGGCCCGCGGAGCCGGCCGGTGGACGGTCGGCGGCGGTGCGGGCGGAAGTGGTGGCGGCGCGAGATCCCTGGCGGATCCGACGCCGCCTTCGTCATGTCCGGGGGCCGGGGCCGGGGCCGGGGCCGGGTCGGGCCGGGGCCGAGTCGGGCCGGGGCCGAGTCGGGGTCGGGCAGCGGCGCTGGGTCGGTCGGCAAGGTCGGGCCAGTGTCGGGGCGTCTTCCCGCGCGCGACCAAACAAACAGCGCGGTCGGTTTTGTATTGACAAACCGCACGTCCTGTTTTTGACTGGTGACAGTCGCCCTTGGGGTGTCGACCCGGGTGCCGGCCGCGGCGGATCAGCCTGCGGCGTTCCGTGTGATTGGGGTGGTCATCGTGGAAATTCGGGTGCTCGGGGCGCTGGACGTCCGGGTGTGCGGGGTGCCGGTGGTGCCGTCGGCGCCGAAACCCCGGCAGGTGCTGGGGCTGCTCGCGTTGCGTGCCGATCAGGTCGTCCCGGCGGGGGTGTTGGCGGAGGAGTTGTGGTCGGGGCGGCCGCCGCGCAGTGCGCGCACCACCGTCCAGACGTATGTGCTTCAGCTGCGTGATCTGATCGACCGGGCGCTGGCCGAGGTGGGGGTGGCGGCCGGGGTGTCCTGCGCCAAGGACGTGCTGGTCACCTCGCCCGGCGGCTACATGCTGAACAGTGGTGGCGGGCTGGCGGATCTGCGGGAGTTCGAGCGTCTGGCGGGCATGGGCTACCGGGCGATGGACGGTGAGGACTA
>NZ_JBEOSA010000079.1:0-40541 GCF_040302625.1 Kitasatospora sp. NPDC097643
CGTCCCGGGGGGTGTGTGCCGCCGGGTCCCTGTTCGTTTTGGGGCTCCCCGCCGGGGTGTGGTTTGGCGCCTGGCCGACTTCCCACTCCGGGGCGGTGGCGTTCCAGCGGGCCAGATCGGGCGAGCGGCCTGATCGGGCGCGCAGGCTTGATCGGGTGAGCGGGCCTGATCGGGTGAGCGCCCGGGCCCGCACCGGCGCGCCGGGAGCCGCCCGTGCCGCGGCGGCCGGTAGAGCTGGCCGGGTGACGGACCCCAGCCAGCACCCCAGCCCGCCGGAGCGACTGCTCGCCGCCGCCCGGTGGGACCTCCTGCCCGGCCACCCGTGGGCGGGCCTGGTGAGCACCCCGCCCGCGGAGGTGCGCCGGGTCGCCGTCGACGGCCGGCTCTGCCGGACCAAGGACGGGATGCTGAGCACCTGGGCGCGGGCGCTGGCCTTCCCCGAGTACTTCGGGCACAACTGGGACGCCTTCGAGGAGTGCCTCGGCGACATCCTCCACCCCGCCACCGCCCCGGACCGGCCGCGCCCGGGGCTCCTCCTGCTGCTCGACGAGGCCGACGCCCTGCTCGCCGACGCCCCGGAGGCCGAGCTCACCACCCTGCTGCGGATCCTGGACGCGGCCGCCGTCGACCACCTCCTCACCGTCCTGTTCACCAGCCGCGACCCGGTCGCCACCGCCTACCGCCTGCGCACCGCCGCCCTCTCCCTCTGAACCGCCCGCCCCACGCGTGGCGTAGGTCCAAGGACCGATGGCCGACCGGCCGGGTGCCCGGGTGGAATGGTCCGATGGATCACGACGAGCCGTACCGAGGACTGACCCCCGCCGTCCGGGACGCCTACCTGGCGCGCATCGGCCTGCCCGAGCCCGGGCGGCCCTCGCCGGAGGAGCTGGCGCGGTTGCAGGAGGCCCACCTGCGCGCGGTGCCCTTCGAGAACCTGAGCATCCACCTCGGGGAGCCCGTCGTCCTGGAGCCCGGGGCGCTGGTGGCGAAGCTGGTGACCCGCCGCCGGGGCGGGTTCTGCTACGAACTCAACGGCGCCTTCGCCGAGTTGCTGCGGTCGCTCGGCTACCGGGTGAGCCTGCTGGCCGCCCGGGTCTTCGACCCCGAGCAGCGGCCGGGCCCGCCCTTCGACCACCTCGCCCTGCGGGTGGACCTGGACGAACCCTGGCTGGTCGACGTCGGCTTCGGCCGGTTCAGCCGGCACCCGCTGCGCCTCGACGAGCGCGGTCGACAGGCGGACCCGCACGGCGTGTTCACCCTCGCCCCGGTCGCCGGGGGTGAGCAGTCGGACGAGCAGTCGGACGAGCAGTCGGACGAGCTGGACGTCGTGATGGACGGGAGCCCGCAGTACCGGCTCGGCCTGCGTCCGTACCCGCTGGCCGACTTCGTACCGACCTGCTGGTGGCAGAGCACCTCGCCGGAGTCCCACTTCACCCGCTCGACGACCTGCTCCCTGCTCGCCGCGGACGGCGGCCGGATCACCCTCAGCGGCACCCGCCTGATCCGCACCGGCCCGGCCGGCGACCGCACCGAGCGGCAGCTCACCCCGGACGAGGCGCTCGCCGCCTACCGCACCCACTTCGGCATCGCCCTGGACCGCCTCCCGGGCTGAGGATCCCAGCCGGCCCGGCCGTGGCTGGTCCCGGGGCAGAGTAGCGGGCACACGATCGACCGGGGCTGAAATCGCACAATCACTCCGCGCTGCGGTCCGGTCGCTCTAAGCTCTCCTCATGCGGCCGGAGCCGCGACCCAACTCGATTCTCCGGCAAGGTGGTTCAGCGATGGCACAGGGCGCCGACAACGCCGACAACGCCGAGACGACGTACGAGCAGGTCACCGTGGTCTCGCTGGCCGCGGGCGAGCCGCTCAACGTCGCCCGGATCCCGGTCCGGGTGGCCCGCGAGGGCATGACGCTGAAGCGGGTGGCGGGCTACTGGGTGCGCTGGGACGAACGCTGGGCCGAGGACGACATCCGCCACCACGCGCGCTGGGTCCCGGAGGAGGAGTACGTGCAGCCGGGCACCGGCAGCCTGGACGGCACGCTCACCGTGACGGTGGCCGCGTACTGGGCGTACGAGGCGGACGGCTGCCCGCGGCGGCGGTCCACCAGGACCCCGGTGGTCTTCCGGCCGGGCGTGACCGAGCACGAGCTCGTCCTGGAGCGGCCCGACCCGCACCGCCCGGCCGCCCTGACCGTGCACCTGCTGGACGCCCGGTGGGTGGCCGGTGGCGAGGGGCAGGCGATCCACTACGGCTTCGCGGGCGCCACCGAGGGCGTCGGCGGCGAGGGGGACTGGCTGGTCCGCCTCCCCGAGTGCGCCACCGGCCTCCTCCCGCACGCCGGTTGGGCCGGCCAGGCCGGCTAGGGCCTGGCCGCGATCCGTCAGGTGTGGTCCGGCTCCCGCTACTTGAAGTCCGGCACGGCGGTGTCGTTGCGGAAGGCGTCGAAGACCTGCTTGGCCTTGGCGGTGTCCCACTTGACCGCCGACTCGCCCGTGTTGGTGCGGTAGTCGGCGTTGCCGATCGGGACGGTCATGGACTTGCCGCCGCCGCCGTTGACGTCCTTCATGGCGAGGAACAGCGAGCCGAGGTCGGTGAGCCCGGCGTCGTCGTCGACGATCAGGGTGCCGAGGCCGGCGTCGATCAGCGGGTAGAGCGTGAACGGGTTGAGCACCGTGCCGGGCGAGGCGGCCTGGTGGGCGAGGGCGCTGAGGAACTTCTGCTGGTTGCGCATCCGGCCGAGGTCCTGGTCGGCCATCTGGTGGCGCTGGCGGACGAAGGCCAGGGCCTGCTTGCCGTTCAGGGTCTGGTCGCCGGCCTTGAGGTCGAGGCCGGAGTCCTTGTCCTTGATGTCCTGGTCGATGTGCATCTCGACGCCGCCGATCGAGTCGACGATGCCGACGAAGCCGGCGAAGCCGATCTCGGCGTAGTGGTCGATCCGGATGCCGGTGTTCAGCTCGACGGTCTGGACCAGCAGGCGGCCGCCGCCGGAGCCGAAGGCCGAGTTGATCTTCGCGGTGGAGGCCTTGACCGTCTTCCCGCCGGCCTGGTGCTCGGGGATCGGCACCCAGGAGTCGCGCGGGATGCTCATCAGGGTGTTCCCGTTGTCCCCGACGTGCAGGATCATCATCGAGTCGCTGCGCTTGCCCTCGGCGCCGTGGCCGGTGTGCAGGTCGTCCTGCTCGCCCTCGGTGAGGCCCTGGCGGCTGTCGGAGCCGACGATCAGCCAGTTGGTGCCCTTGCCGGCCGCCGGGCGGCCGGGGTAGTCGGCGAGCACGTTCTCGTGGTTGAGCTTGGAGTCGGCCCAGAACCAGGTGGAGACGGCGGTCAGCATGACGGCGATCAGGACGCCGAAGACCGACCACTTGACGATCCGGCGGCGCGGCCAGCGCCGGGCCCGCGCGGCGGGCGGCTGGGTGCCCCCGGGCGTACCGGGCCCGCCCGGACCGCCGGGACCACCCGGCCCCTGCGGCGGGACGCCGGGCCCACCGGGCCGCCCGGGCTGCGTGCCGGGCGCCCCCGGCCCCTGCGGCGGGACGCCGCCGAGCCGGGACGGCTCCGGCTGCCGCGGCGCCGGGGCACCCGGGCCGCGCGGGTTCAGCGAGGACGGCAGCGGCGGTTCGGCGGCCGTGCCGCCTCCGCCGCGCCCGCCCGCGCCGCCGCCCGCGCCGCCGCCGTTCGCGCCGCCCCCATACGGGTTCCCGCTCTGGTACGGGTTCCCGCCGCCGCCCGGGCGGCCCTCCTGCCACGTGTTCATGTGGTCGAGGATGCCCGACCCGGGTCGCGGTGACTCCCCCCGGGTGCCCCACCAGGCAGCTTGTAGCAGTTTTGATGCACGGGTCGGATCGTTCTGCGGCAACGTCCGGACGGCCCGCCGGTTCACCTGCCGAAACGATTCTTGACCGCTCAGAACGGCGCGTGTTTGCATTTCGGCATGGATCAGCGTTGGGCACTCACGCGTCGGCGGCACGTCGACCTGCGGCGTGGTGTGGCCTGTTCGCTCTGTTGCGACTGACGCGCGCCCTCGAAGAACACCCCCGCAGCCTCTCCAGGCTCCCTCCGCAGCCCCCTTCCCCGCTGCGCCGCGCCGTCCCCGCTTCCAGCCAGAGGTGAACCATGGCCACCGTCCTGTCCGTTTCCGGCTCCCCGTCCCCGACCTCCCGCACCACCCGCCTGCTGCGCCACGTCGACGCGCAGCTCGAAGCCCGCGGCCACCAGGTCGTCCCGTTCGAGGCGCGCAGCCTGCCCGCGCACGCGCTGCTCTCGGGCGACTTCGGCCACCCCGAGATCGTCGCCGTCACCGAACTGTTCGCCCGGGCCGACGCCGTCGTCATCGGCACGCCCGTCTACAAGGCCGCCTACTCGGGCCTGTTGAAGGCCCTGCTGGACGTCCTCCCGCAGTACGCGCTCGCGGGCAAGACCGTGCTGCCGCTCGCCACCGGCGGCTCGCCCGCGCACGTCCTCGCGGTGGACTACGCGCTGCGCCCGGTGCTCAGCTCGATGGGCGCCGGCCACATCACCCAGGGCTGGTTCGTGCTGGACCGCCACATCACCGTCCGGGAGGACGGCACGACCCTGGTCGAGCGGGAGACCGAGGTGCTGCTGGCCCCGGTCGTGGCGGGCTTCGCGGCGGCCCTGGAAGGGCTGGCCGCACCCGCGCTGACCGGCTGAGGAAACAGTTGACGGAGGGTCGAGCGGTCCCCGTACGGGGCGACCCCGAGACGGGCCGCGGCGACCCCTAGGGGGAGGGGCGCCGCGCCCCGTAGAACCTTGGTTGGGCCGCTTCATTCCGTCGGATGACGAGCGGATCTCCCGTCGCTCCTAACGTGGTTCACACATCCCCACCCTTCCGAAGCGGGCCCGATTCCGTCGGGTCGGCAGCCCGGTCCACCGGGAGGGTGGGGATAACTCCCGGTCGAGGACTATCGCCAGCACCATGTCGCGGGACAGGTGGCGCCGACCAGGCTGGGGGCCAACGGGTGGGCACACTTCCTAGGAGACTCCAGTGACGACGGCAGCAACAGCCGTGTACGACCCCCAGCTTCCCGGCGGAGCGTCCGCCGTCGCCGCGTCGGCCCGCCAGGTCACCAAGGCGTACGGCTCGGGCGAGACCAGGGTCACCGCGCTCGACGCGGTGGACGTGGACATCCAGCGCGGCCGGTTCACCGCGATCATGGGCCCCTCGGGCTCCGGCAAGTCGACCCTGATGCACTGCCTGGCCGGCCTCGACACGGTCACCAGCGGGCGGATCTGGATCGGCGAGACCGAGATCACCGGTCTCAAGGACAAGCAGCTGACCAGACTGCGCCGGGACAAGATCGGCTTCATCTTCCAGGCGTTCAACCTGCTCCCGACGCTGAACGCGCTGGAGAACATCACGCTCCCGATGGACATCGCGGGCCGCAAGCCCGACCAGGCCTGGCTGGACCAGGTGGTGGAGACCGTCGGCCTGGCCGGCCGGCTCAAGCACCGTCCGACCCAGCTCTCCGGCGGCCAGCAGCAGCGCGTCGCGGTGGCCCGGGCGCTGGCCGCCCGCCCCGAGATCATCTTCGGCGACGAGCCCACCGGGAACCTGGACTCCCGGGCCGGCGCCGAGGTGCTCACCTTCCTGCGCCGCTCGGTCGACGAGCTGGGCCAGACCATCGTCATGGTCACCCACGACCCGGTCGCCGCCGGCTACGCGGACCGCGTGCTCTTCCTCGCCGACGGCGTGATCGTCGACGAGATGCACGCGCCCACCGCCGACTCCGTCCTCGAACGCATGCGCCGTTTCGACGGCAAGCGCACCAGCTGAGCGGGCGGGACACGGAATCATGCTGCTCAAGACCTCCCTGCGGAGCTTCTTCGCGCACAAGGGCCGGATGGCGCTCTCACTGATCGCCGTGGTGCTCTCGGTGGCGTTCGTCTCCGGCACGCTGGTGTTCTCCAACACCGCGACCAGCACCTTCGACAAGCTCTTCGCCGCGACCGCCTCCGACGTCTCGGTCCAGCCGCCCAAGCCGGCCGAGGACGACGAACAACGCGTCGCGGACAAGCCGCTGACCGTCCCGGCCGCGCTCGCCCAGCAGGTCGCCGCGGTGCCCGGGGTGAAGACGGCCGTCGGCCAGGTGTCGGTCGACAACGCGACCCTGGTCAACCCGGCCACCAACAAGCTGGTCGGCCCGACCAGCGGCGCGCCGACCATCGTCGGCAACTGGACCGACACCCCGCGCAACGCGGTGCACATCACCACCGGCCACGTCCCGCAGAACGCGGGCGAGCTGGTGCTGGACGCGGACACCGCGAAGAAGGCCAAGCTGGGCACCGGCGACCGGATCCGGGTCGACAGCGGCACCGGCAAGCACGAGTTCACCATCGCGGGCATCGCCTCCTTCAGCACCACCAACCCGGGTGCCGCGCTGGCCTTCCTGGACACCCCCACCGCGCAGCGCACGCTGCTCGGCGAGTCCGCGTACACCTCGGTCGAGGCGTTCGGCGACGGCAGCCGCAGCGACGTCCAGCTGAAGGCCGACGTGCTGGCCAAGGTGGGCACCGGCTACCAGGCCAAGACCGCCGCGGAGCAGAAGGACGAGAACAACAAGAACGTCGGCGGCGGCCTGGACTTCATGAAGTACGCGATGCTCGGCTTCGCCGGTGTCTCGCTGGTCGTCGGCGGCTTCCTGATCATCAACACCTTCTCGATGCTGGTCGCCCAGCGCACTCGCGAGATCGGCCTGCTGCGCGCCGTCGGCGGCAGCCGGCAGCAGGTGAACCGCTCGGTGCTGGTCGAGGCGCTGATCCTGGGCGTGCTCGGCTCGACCCTCGGCATCGGGGTCGGCCTGGGCGTGGCGGTCGGCCTGATCAAGCTGATGAACGCGCTCGGCATGGGCCTCAGGGCGAGCGACCTGGAGATCGGGCCGGACGTCTTCCTGGCCGGCTACGCGGTGGGCGTCCTGATCACCGTGGTGGCGGCCTGGATCCCGGCCCGCCGGGCGAGCCGGATCGCGCCGATGGCCGCCCTGCGCGACCACGGCACCCCGGCGGAAGCCCGCTCCAACCTCGTCCGCACGGTCCTCGGCCTGCTGCTGACGGCGGGCGGTGGCGCGCTGCTGGTGCTCGCCGGGACGGCGGAGCAGGCGGCCACCGGTGGCCAGTACCTGGGCCTGGGCGTGCTGCTCAGCCTGATCGGCTTCGTGGTGCTCGGCCCGCTGCTGGCCACCGCCGTGATCCGGGTGCTCGGCGCGCTGCTGCCGGCCCTGTTCGGCCCGTCCGGCAAGCTCGCCCAGCGCAACGCGATGCGCAACCCGCGTCGCACCGGCGCCACCGCCGCCGCGCTGATGATCGGCCTGGCGCTGGTGATCGCCGCCTCGGTGTTCAGCTCCTCGGCCGTCACCTCGGCCAGTGCCCAGATCGACCGCTCGGTGGGCGTGGACTACATCATCGAGGGCGGCCGGACCCCGGTCACCACCGAGATGATCGACGCGGTGCGCAGGACCCCGGGCGTGGACCACGTCACCACCCAGAAGGTGTTCGAGGGCGCCAAGCTCGGCGCGCCGGACGGCGGGACGGGGAAGACGACCGTGGCCGCCGTGCCGCCCACCTTCTACGGCTCCGACTTCCACTTCCCGGTGCAGTCCGGCGCGGTGGACTCGATCGGCCGGGGCTCGCTGGGCATCGGCGAGACCTTCGCCCAGGACTTCCACCTCAAGGTCGGCGACCAGGTGACGGTCAACTACGGCCAGGGCCGCACCCAGACGCTGCCGGTGGGCGTCGTGTTCGGCAAGAAGTCGCTCTACGGGAACAGCGCCTTCGTCGACCTCGCCACCATGGCCAAGGTCGTCCCGGCGGCCGACCAGCCCGCGGACCGGGTGTTCTTCGCCAAGGCCGCGGCCGGCGCCGACGTCGCCAAGACGCTGACCGCGCTGGAGGACGCGCTCAAGGAGTACCCGCAGCTGACCATCAAGGACCAGGCGGGCTACAAGGAGCTCGTGCAGTCCCAGGTCAACACCCTGCTCTACCTGATCTACGGCCTGGTCGGCCTCTCCATCACGGTCGCCGTGCTCGGTGTGGTCAACACCCTGGCGCTGTCGGTGGTCGAGCGGACCCGCGAGATCGGTCTGCTGCGGGCGATCGGGATCTCCCGCCGCCAGCTGCGCCGGATGATCCGGCTGGAGTCGGTGGTGATCGCCCTCTTCGGCGCGGTCCTCGGCACCGGGCTGGGCCTGTCCTGGGGCGTCACCGCCCAGCGGGTCCTGCGGGACAAGGGCCTGGACACGCTGGCCGTACCGAGCACCATGATCGCGGTCACGCTGCTCGCCTCGGTGGTGATCGGGCTGCTGGCCGCACTCGTCCCGGCCTTCCGGGCGGGCCGGATGAACGTCCTCGCGGCCATCGCGACGGACTGACCCGGCGTCGGACCGACCCGGCGTCGGGGGGCGCCGGGGGAGGGGGAGCGGGGGCCGGGTGCGCACAGCACCCGGCCCCCGTGGTCGTCACCGGCCCGACCGGGTCCGGACAGGCTGGGATGATCGTCGGATGGTCACCCCGGACGCCCCGCCGCTGCCCAGCGCCGCGCCCCTCACCGCTGCCGCCGCCACCCGCTGGCGCGCCGCCCGCACCGCCTGGCGGCTGGACAGCCGCTGGCTGGCCCTGCTGCCGCTCGGCTTCCTGCTCCTCGCCACCGCGGTGGAACCCGGCGCCACCGAGTGCAACCCGCAGGGCGTCTGCCGGGACGGCTGGGGCAGCCAGCTGGCCGTCTGGTCGACCCTCACCGAGGTCGTCCTGCTGCTCGCCCGGGTCCGCTGGCGCGCGGCCGTCCCGCCGCTCGTCCTGGCGCTGCTCTGGTACCTCCCGGGCGGCCTGGTCACCACCGCCGGGCGGTGGACCGCCGTCCTGCTGCACGGCCTGCTCGCCGCCGTCCTGATCGCCGCCGAACTCGGCCGCCGCACCGCCCGTCAGCAGCTCGACGAGCTGATGGCCCCGCCCGTCCCGTTCCCCTGGTCGGCCGCCGACGCCCCCTCGCCGGTCCCGGCGGACCCCGGGCCGGCGCTGCGCCGGGTGCTCGCCTGGCTGCTGCTCGCGGCCGCCCTGGGACTGACCGGGCTCGGCTGCTCCGACTGGATCCGGGACCGGACCTCGGCCGAGCGCGCGGCCACCGTGGTCGGCACGGCCGGCCCCACCGACCAGGACGGCGTGCTGACCGTCCGCTACCGCCCGTCCGGCGGCGACCCCGAGCGCACCGCCGAACTGGACACCGTCTGGGTCCACCCGCCCCGCCCGGGCGACCAGGTGCGCCTGCGGGTGGACGGCGACTGGGTGCGGGCCGCCGGCGACGAGGAGCCGCTGCCCGACCTCTTCCTCACCGCCGCCCTGGTCGCCCTGCCCGGCCTGCTCCTGCTCGGCTCGGCCGCCACCGCCACCCGCCAGGGCCGCACCTCGGCCTTCCAGGGCGCCGCCCCCGCCCTCGCCGTCCGGGTCCGCGCCGACGCCCGCGGCCACCTGCTGGTGCGGCCGCTGGACGGCCCGCCGGACGGGCCCGCGCTCTGGCGCCTGGTCGAGCGCGACCGCTACCGCTGGGCCCGCTACGGCGCCCCGGACGGCGAGGGCCCGGCCTGGGTACCGGAAGACCTGGAGACCGACGGCGACGAACTGGACTACCCCGAGCCCGACGGCCGCGCGCCGGACGACCGCCTGCGCCCGCCGACCCCCGAGGCCGCCGTCGCCCGCTTCGCCCGGGCCGGGCGGACCGTCGACGCCGTGCTGTACCGGGGCCCGGACGGATTGGACCGGCAGCTGCTCGTCCGGCCCGGACTGCTGGCGCACGACCCGCACTGGGTGGCGGCCGTGGTCGCCCCCGCCGCCCGCGCCCCGCGGCTCGCCCGCAGCGGCGAGCGGTACCGCGAACGCGAGCTCGCCGTCGCCGCGCTGACCGCCGAGACGGTCGCCGCCGCCCCCGAGGCCGGACCGGACACCGAGCCGGTGCTCGCCCGGCGCTGGGAGATGCCGATCGTCCTGCGCGCGGCCGTCGGGCCGGTCACCGCGACGGCCCTGGCCTTCGCCGTCGTGCTGATCGGCGGGACCGGCTGGTGGCAGGGGCTGCTGCGCCCGCTCTGGATCGGCTGCACGGCCATCCTGGCCTGCTGCCACACCCTCTCCTGGCAGATGGTCGCCGACCGGAACGGCCTGCGGGTGGCCGGCCCGCTGGGCACCCGCTCGCTGCGCTGGGCGGACATCAACGCGGCGGCGGTGCACCGCAACCTGCTCACCATCCAGCTGCGCACCGGCCAGGAACTCACCGTCGGCAGCCGCCCGGCCGCCTGGCTGGCCGGCCACCTCGGCGAGCACTACGACCCGGTGGTGCTGGCCCGCACGGTCGCCACCGCCGCCCACCGGCCGGACCTGCGGCCGCGCACCGCCCTCCCGGACCGGCTGGGCCGGCCGCAGCACCTGCTCAACCGGATCTCGCTGGCCGGCTACGCGGTCTTCACCGTCGTTCACCACATGCTCTGAAAACCGTCGTCCACCACGCGATCTGAAACCGTCGTTCACCACGCGCTCCGAACCTGCGCCGAACCTGCACGGAACCCGCCACGTACCCCGCCACGGTCCCGCAGGCCCCGTCCGGGCCCGCGGGACCGGCCGGATCCGGCGCCGGTGGAGCCCGGACGGGGCCCCGCCGCGGGCCCGTCAGGGAAGCGGAGTACGGTGTGCCTGATCCACGGACCGGTCCCGCACGGCGAGGTGTCCGGAGCCGCCCAGACCGGGACAAGACGGAGACGCGTCCGCACCGGTACGGTTGGCCCCGATGAACACCAAGGCTGCTGAGGAGCTGCCGGCTGTCTCCGTGATCATGCCGGTGCTCAACGAGGAACGACACCTGCGCACCGCGGTCCGGCGCATCCTGGAACAGGAGTACCCCGGCCCGCTGGAGGTGGTGATCGCCCTCGGCCCGTCCACCGACCGCACCGCGGAGATCGCCGCCGAGCTGTGCGCCGAGGACCCGCGGGTGCGGACCGTGGCGAACCCGACCGGTCGCACCCCGGCCGGGCTGAACGCCGCGATCCGGGGCTCGCGTCACCCGATAGTGGTGCGCGTGGACGGGCACGGCCTGCTCACCCCCGGCTACATCACCACGGCGGTCCGGCTGCTCGGCGAGATGGAGGCGGCCAACGTCGGCGGCATCATGCACGCCGAGGGCGAGACCGAGTGGGAGCACGCGGTCGCCGCCGCGATGACCTCCAAGATCGGTGTCGGCAACGCGGCCTTCCACACCGGCGGCCTGGCCGGCCCGGCGGACACCGTCTACCTCGGCGTGTTCCGGCGCGAGGTGCTGGAGCGCCTCGGCGGCTACAACGAGGAGTTCATCCGCGCCCAGGACTGGGAGCTCAACTACCGGATCCGCCAGGACGGCGGGCTGATCTGGTTCACCCCGCAGCTCAAGGTCACCTACCGCCCCCGGCGGAACGTGAAGGCGCTGGCCAAGCAGTACAAGGACTACGGCCGTTGGCGCCGGGTGGTCACCCGCTACCACCGTGGCTCGGTCAACCTGCGCTACCTCGCCCCACCGACCGCCCTGCTCGCGGTCACCCTGGGTCTGGTGCTCGGCGTCGCCGTCCACCCGGCCCTGCTCCTGGCGCCCGGCGCCTACCTGATGGGCATCCTCGGCGGCGCCGTGGTCGAGGGCCGCGGCCTGTCGTTCAAGGCGAAGGCGATGCTGCCGGTGGCCTTCGCGACCATGCACCTCAGCTGGGGCTTCGGCTTCCTCACCTCGCCCCGCTCACTGGCCCGCAAGGTGATCCGCAGCGTCGGCCCGGCCCCCTCGGACGTGCTCTCCAGGGCGAGTTGACCCCTCCGGGGGCCCGGTAGCTACTTGGCGCAGATGTCGGTGTCGTCCGCCTGCACCCGCTGGAGGTCCTTCGGGGCCTCGGTCGGGGGCGCGGACGGCGTGGCGGGTGCGGCCAGGACGTCCTTGCCGAGCACCAGCACCAGCGGGCCCTTCGGGTCGGCCTTCGGGTCCGGCCGGACGGCGTCGCCGGGCAGTCCGAGGGCGGCGGCCAGCGCGGCGGCCTCGGCGTCCTGCCCGGTCGGGTAGGAGACCGTGGTGGTCGCCGCGGCGGGCGCGTCGGAGGCCGTCGCGGCCTTGGCGAAGCCCTTCGCGCGGAGCTTCTCCACGGTCGGCCCGGACTGTCCGCGCGTCCCGCTGCCGTTGCGCACGCTGACCCGGACGTCCTTGGGGTCCACCGCCGGGGTGGTGGCGCTCGGCGTCGCCGGGGCGGACGGGGCGGCGGCGGGGGCCGTGGTCTCGGGTGCGGGCGGTGCGGCGGTCTCGGTCAGCGAGCGGTCGCCCGCGATCATCGTGAACAGCTGCCCGGCGTCCGGCTGCTTGAGGACGAGCCGGTCCTTGTCCTTGGGGTCGTCCAGGACGGGCACGGTGGCGAAGGTGATGTTCCTGGTGTCCACCTTGCTGATGTCCAGCGCCAGGTCCTTGAGCTTGTCGACGCTGCCGATCCCGGAGTCCACGGTGAGCGCCTTGGTGGCGGCGTCCGCGAGCTTGTAGAGCTTGGTCGGGCTGGTCAGGGTGTCGTCGCTCTTGATCTTGCGGATCATCGAGCTGATGAACTGCTGCTGGAGCGGGATCCGGGTGAGGTCCCCGCCGAAGCCGACCGCGTGCCGGGTGCGGACGAAGGCTAGCGCCTCGTCGCCCTGGATCACGTGCCGGCCCCGGCTCATCCTCAGGTGCGAGTCCGGGTCGTTGATGTCCTTGGCCGCGCAGACCTCGACCCCGCCGACGGCGGCGGAGAGGGTCTTCACCGCCTCGAAGTTCACCTGTACGAAGTGGTCGACCCGGATCCCGGTGACCTTCTCCACCGTCTTCCAGGTGCAGCCCGGGTCGCGCCCCTCCTGGCCGAGGCTGGTGTTGAACATGTCCCGTGCCGAGCCCGGGATCTTCTTCCCGTCCGCGCTCTGGCACTCCGGGATCGGCACCATCAGGTCGCGCGGGATGCTGATCACCGTCGCGTTGGAGCGGTCCTTGGCGATGTGGAACAGCAGCGTGGTGTCGGCGTGCCCGGTACTGCCCTCGTCGCCGTACTCGCGCCCGAGGCCCTGCCGGCTGTCGGTGCCCAGCACCAGGACGTTCAGCGCGTCCCCGGCGGGCTTGGGCCGTTCCTCCTCGTTGCCCAGCTGCACCTTGACGGAGGTCAGGTTGCTGTTGAAGTGCTGGTACAGGTAGTACGCGCCGCCGCAGCCCGCGGCCATGACCAGGGCGCCGGCCCCGGCCGTCCACTTGAGCGCCCGACGGCGCCGCTGCCGCTTGGCGGCGGCGGCCGCGCGGCGCCGGCTGTCCCGGCGGCCCTCCCCGGCGGGGGCGGCGGCCGGCTCGGCGGTGCCGCGGCGGCGCTGCGGCGGGATTCCGGGGGCCGGATCCAGGCGTTGCCGGCCGGCTTCCGGGTGCTCCTCCTGCACGGGGTTCCCTCCCTCCGACCGGTCCTGTGCTCCGGCGCGCCCGTACGGCGGACCGATCCGGACACACTAGACGAGCCGAATGGGGGAATCGTTCCGGGTGTGACATCCGCCATGTTCAGGTAATCGCCCGGTAAAGCGGACGTCGATCGCGCATTCCCGGAAAACACCCCCGCCGACCTGCGGCGCCGCACTCAGGGCCTCAGTGCTGCGCGCAGGCGTCCACGTCGGCGGTCCGTCCCTCGAAGGTGGGTGACGCGCCCGCCGAGGGTGACGCCGGGGCTCCCGCGGCCCGGTCCGACCCGGCACCCGGCACCGGGCTCGCCGAGGCCCCGGCCGAGGCGCCCGCCGAGACGTCGGCTCCCGCCGTCGGCGAGGGCGTCGAGCCGGGCGGACGGACCGCCACCGGCCGGTCGTCGCGCAGCGCGGTGAACAGCTGCGTGGTCTGCGGCTGCACGAACTCGTCCCGGTCCGAGTCGTACCGGTACGGCCGGCGCGGCGCGGTCAGGAACACCACGTTCGCCGAGGGGACGCCGCGCAGGTCCTGGGTGAGGTCGTACAGCGCGCCGAGCGAGGAGAGCCCGCCGTCCGCCTTGACCGAGGAGGTCGCCGCGTCCAGCACCGGCCAGAGCCGGGCCGGGTTCAGCAGCACCCCTTGCGACTGCACCTTGCGGATCAGCGCGGCCAGGAACTGCTGCTGACGCCCCATCCGCTGGGTGTCGCTGCCGTCGCCCAGGCTCTCCCGGGCCCGGACGTAGCCGAGCGCCTGCTCGCCGTGCAGGGTCTGCCGGCCGGCGGGCAGGTCGAGCTTGGCGTCCTTGTCGTGGATGGCCTGCGGGACGCACACCTCGACCCCGCCGATCGCGTCCACCATCGTCTTGAAGCCGCTGAAGTCGAGGATCACGTAGTGGTCGATCCGGATGCCGCTCAGCTGCTCGACGGTCCGGATCGAGCAGGCCGCGCCGCCCATCTCGAACGCCCAGTTGAACTGCATCAGCCCGGGCTTGCTCCGGGTGCCGTCCGGCTTCTCGCAGGCGGGCACGGTGACCATGACGTCGCGCGGGATGGAGACGGCCGTCGCGTGCTTCCGGTCGGCGGCCAGGTGCAGCAGGATCGTGGTGTCCGAGCGCTGGTTGCCCGGCTCGCCGCCGTACGAGGAGTTCGTGCCGGAGCGGTCGTCGCTGCCGATCAGCAGGATGTTCTCGGAGCCCTTGGCCCCGGCCGTCCGGCTCGGCCGCTCCGCCTCCAGCCGGGCCAGCAGCCGGTCCGTGGTGGTGTCGGTCTGGATGTTGCCGTCCAGCTTCCGGTAGGCGATCCAGAGCAGCACCCCGGTGGCGACCAGCAGGAACGCGACGACGCCGGCGGTGATCATCAGCCACCGCCGGCGCCTGCGCGGGCGTCCGGGTTCGGTCGGGGGGTTGTCGGTCGGGGGGTGCGCGGTGTCGTCCTCGGCCATGGCAGGGATCCCTACCCGCCGGGCCGGGCCCGGGGGTTACCCGAGGCGCAGTGTCACCCGTTCGGATTCGGTCCGCCGCTCCCACTGTTCGGGCGTCAGCCCCTGCGAGTTGCGGCAGAGCACCACCGAGGCGCCCGCCGCCAGCGGCGCCAGCAGGCCCGCCTCCAGGCCCGTCCAGTCGTCGTACGAGAGCGTGGACAGGACCCGGTCGCCGGGGTTCAGGCCGAGCCGGGAGACGCCCTCGCGGGCCAGCGCGACGGTCTGTTCCCCGGTCAGCTTCAGCGACAGCCCGTCCACGGCGGTCTCCAGCGCCTGTCCGTCCGGGGTGACGGGGGAGTACGGCGCGAAGCGGTCGCCCTGGCCGGGCACCTCGGCGGCGTAGTCGAGGAAGCCGTCCGGGCGCTGCGGGAAGCGCCCGCCGAGCGGCCGCAGCGCGAGCGCCACCCGCTCGCCCTCACAGGCCTCGGCGGCGGTCAGGCCGTCCGGGCCGCTGACCACCAGATCGGCGGCGGCCGGGTCGCCGCCCGGCACCGCGGTCACGCCGACCGACCAGCAGGCCAGCAGCCAGACGGCGCTCTGCCAGTGGGCGGGCAGCAGCAGGGCGGCGCGGTCGCCCGGGCCGGCGTTCAGTTCGTCCTGCAAGAGGTTGGCGGTCTTGGCCACCCAGTTGTCGACGGTCCGGGCGGAGAGTTCCACCCGTTCGCCGGTGGCGTCGTCGTAGAAGGTGACCAGCGGGGCCGCGGGGTCGACCGAAGGAGTGCCACCTCGCAGGTATGCGTGCAGCAGCTCGACGGGGGTGCGGGCATCGGCAGCGAAAGGCGCAGTCATGGTGCGCCCCAGCCTACGGCCTTCGGGTGGGCCGTCGGGAGGGGTGGCGGACCGGGCGGCGGGCGGCGTGGCGGACCGCCCGATTTGCCGTCACCATCCCGTTTATGAGCCTTTCACTCCCGGCCGCGCTGCTCGCCGGATGCACCGCCGCCCTGCTCCTCCAGCCCGCCGCCACCGCCGCCCGCGCGGATCCCACCGACCCCGCCGCGCAGCGCCGCGAGTCCGCGGGCGGCGGCTCGGTCACCTCGCTGCCGTTCCCGGACGGCCACGGCCTCGCCCCCCGCACCACCCGTCCGTTCGAACTCCTCGGGGTCGGCTGGGACGGCTCCCCGGACGCCCTGGCCGGCGGATCCGTCCGGGTCCGCACCCGGGACGCCGTCACCGGCCGCTGGGGCGACTGGCACCAGCTGGAGACCGACTCCGAGGACGGCCCCGACCGCTCCCCGCACGGCGCCACCGCACCGCTGTGGACCGGCCGCAGCGACGGCGTCGCGGTCGAGGTGCGGCCCGGCCCGGCCGGACCGCCGCGCGGCCTGCGGCTCGAACTCGTCGACCCCGGCCAGGGTGCGGCCTCACCCGCCGCCCGGGTCCTGCCCGGAGCTCCCGCGGACGGCCACCAGGCCCCGCGCCCCGGCATCGTCACCCGGGCCGGCTGGGGCGCCGACGAGTCGCTGCGCGACCCGACCTTCGAGTACACCGGCCCGGTCCGCGAGGTGTTCATCCACCACACCGCCACCGCGACCGACTACGCCTGCTCCGACGCTCCCCGGGTGATCCGGGGGATCTACCAGTACCACGTTCAGACCAGCGGCTGGCGGGACATCGGCTACAACTTCCTGGTCGACCGCTGCGGCACCATCTACGAGGGCCGCGCGGGCGGCGTCGACCAGCCCGTCCACGGCGCCCACACGCTCGGCTTCAACACCGACTCCTCGGGCGTCGCCGCCATCGGCACCTACGGCTCCGACAGCCCGCCCCAGGACATGCTCGACGGCCTCGCCGCGATCGCCGCCTGGAAACTCGGCCTCACCGACCGCGCCGCCGACGGCCACGCCCAGCTCACCTCGTCCTCCGACGCCAGCCGCTACCCCAAGGGCACCGTCGTCGACTTCGACGCCATCTCCGGCCACCGCGACGCCTTCAACACCGAATGCCCCGGCAAGTCCCTGTACGGGCGACTCCCGGACCTCCGCCGGACCGCGGCCGACCTCCAGTCCTGACGGTCCGTCCCCCGCCGTCACCGCGGTTCCGGCCCCCGCCCGATCAGCCCCCGCAACTCCGCGGTCAGCGCCGCCGCCAGATCCGGCCGGAGGTCGAACCGCGCCGGGGTGTTCTGCATCAGCGCGATCCGCCACCCGGACCCGGCGTTCACCGCGATCACCGTCTGCACCGCGTTGAGCGCCGGGTCCAGGTCCTCCGCGTCCGCCGGCACCAGCCCGGCCACCGCGTCCAACTGCGCCACCCCCGCCCCCAGCGCCCGGACCCGGCGCACCTCGGCCACGTACTCCGGGGTGGCGTGGTCCGCGAAGATCCGCCCGAGCTCGGCGGCGATCACCGACCGCCCGCAGTGCCTGGTCCCGTCGTGGCCGACCACCTCGCCGTCCTCGGCGAACGGCCCGGCGAACGCGGAGCCGTCCCGCCGGTTCCACCCCTCCAACGCCCGGTGGTGGAGCGCCCGCACCGCGTTCTCGTCCCCGGAGGACAGCTCCGGCAGCCGCGTATCGTTCATATCCCCATGGTCGGCGAAGGCGTGAAGGAGGCGCGGCAGTGACGGGCGGCGAGTCGGTACGGCGCTGGCGGCCGGGCTTCCCGCTGGACGCGGCCCGCACCCTGCTGCCGCTGCGCCGCGGCCCCGCCGACCCCTCGTACCGGACGACCGGCGACGGCGCGGTCTGGCGGGCCTCCCGCACCCCGGCCGGGATCGGCACGCTGCGGGTGCTCGCGCACCCGGGGGCGGGTGAGGTGGAGGCCCGGGCCTGGGGCCCGGGCGCGGAGTGGCTGCTGGAGCGGCTGCCCGCGCTGCTGGGAGCGGAGGACGACCCGCAGGCGCTGGTCCTGCCGCCCGGCCCGCTGCGGGACGCCCAACGCCGCACCGCCGCGGTCCGGTTGACGAAGACCGGCCTGGTACTGGAGTCCCTCGTCCCGGCCGTCCTGGAGCAGAAGGTGACCACCGACGAGGCGTACCGCGCCTGGCGCACCCTGCTGCGGGACTTCGGCACCCCGGCGCCGGGCCCGGCCGAGGGCATGCGGGTGGCGCCCTCGGCCCGCGAGTGGGCGCTGGTGCCGAGCTGGGAGTGGCACCGCGCGGGGGTGGATCCGAAGCGCTCGGCGACGGTCATGCGGGCGGTCCGGCTGGCGCCCCGTCTGGAGGAGGCCTCCGCGATGGGCCACGCCGAGGCCTTCGCCCGGCTCACCGCCGTCCCGGGCATCGGGATCTGGACGGCGGCCGAGACGCTGCAACGCAGCAACGGCGACCCGGACGCGGTCTCGGTCGGCGACTTCCACCTGCCCAACCTGGTCGGCTGGGCCCTGGCCGGCCGCCCCCGCAGCGACGACGCCCAGATGCTCGCGCTGCTGGAGCCCTACCGCCCGCACCGCTACCGGGTCTGCCGCCTCCTGATGGCCACCGGCGCCCGCGCCCCCCGCTACGGCCCGCGCCTCACCCCCAACGACCACCGCGGCAGGTGACCGGGCCTACCGCACCTCGATGAAGGCGTCCGCACTGCGCTCGGGCCGCGGGCGCGGGGGTTCGGCGGGGCGGCCGACGGCGACGGCGCCCATCGGGTCCCAGTCGGCCGGGAGGTCGAGGGCTTCGCGCACGGTGTCGCGGCAGAACATGGTGGACGAGACCCAGGCCGAGCCGTAGCCCTCGCCGGTCAGCGCCACCAGCAGGTTCTGCACCGCGGCGCCCGCGGCGACGGTGAACATCTCCCGCTCGGCGGTGGCGCGCCGCTGGTCCGGGTAGTCGTGCGAGCCGTCCATCACCCGGCAGGGCACCACCAGGTACGGCGCGTCGCGCAGCACGTCGCCGCGGGCGGTGCGGCGGGCGATCCGGGCCTCGTCCCAGCCGTCGAGTTCGCGCAGGTCGCGCCGCCAGGCGTCGAGCATCGCGTCGAGCAGTCGGGTGCGGGTGGCGGCGGACTCCAGCAGCACGAACCGCCACGGGGTGGTGTGGTGCGGCGCGGGCGCGGTGACCGCGGCGGCGACCGCGCGGCGCACCGCGGCCGGGTCGACGGGCTCGGCGGTGAAGGAGCGGACGGTGCGCCGCAGCGTGACGGCCTGCCGCAGCGCCTCGGAGGTGCCGAGCCGGAACATGTCGTCGGCGGCCGGGCGGACCAGCGGCCGGGTGCCCTCGCCGTCCTCGGCGGTGACGAGGTGGCCCAGCCCGCGCACGACGGCCACCGGCACCCCGGTGGCCTTGCCCTTCACCAGGTCGGCGGCGGCGGCGAGTTCGTCGGCGGTCGCGGTGACGGTCAGCACCAGCTCGTTGCCGTGGCTGTCGGTGCGCCCCCGGTGGTCGTCCAGGACGGCCAGCCCGGCCGCGCCGATGGCGACGTCGGTGAGCCCGTTGCGCCAGGGCCGGCCGAAGGTGTCGGTGACGACCACGGCGAGCCGGCGGCCGGTCAGCCGCTGGAGTGCGGCGCGCAGCGCGCGGGCGGAGCCGTCCGGGTCCTCGGGCAGCAGCAGGACGGTGCCGGGGGCGGTGTTGGAGGCGTCGACGCCGGCGGCGGCCATCACGAAGCCGTTGCGGTTCTCGACGATCCGGGCCGGACCGCGCCGGGCGACCACCCGGACGGTCTCGGCATCGATCGCGGCCTCCCGGTCGGCGGCGTGCAGCAGCCGGCCCTCGGCCTTGCTGACGATCTTCGAGGTGACCAGCAGGATGTCGCCGTCCTGGTACGTCCCCGCCTTGGCGATGAGCGCGCCGAGGTCGGCCCCGGCCTCGACCTCGGGCAGCCCGGCGACCGGGAGGATCTCCACCGTCACGCGCGCACCTGCTCGGCGAGGGCCAGCGCGGCCCGTGCCATCTCCGCGGTGGCCTCGACGTCGGTCATCAGCAGCGGGACGGCCCGGCAGGCGATCCCGGCCGCCTCGACGGCGGCCACCGCGTCGGCGTCGGCGGTGTCGACCAGCCACCCGTCGAGCAAGGCGGAGCCGTAGTTGACCGCGACCGCCTCGGCGGTGGCCTCGACGCCGACCGCGGCGAGCACCTTGTCGGCCATGCCCCGGACGGGCGCCCCGCCGATGATCGGGGAGAGCCCGACGACCGGCGCCGGGGCGGCGGCGACGGCCTCCCGGATGCCGGGTACGGCGAGGATGGTGCCGATGGAGACGACCGGGTTGGACGGCGGGAAGAGGATGACGTCGGCCTGGGCGATCGCCTCCAGCACGCCGGGCGCGGGCTTGGCGGTGTCCGCACCGACCGGGATGATCGCCTCGGCGTCGACGGCGGCGTGCAGCCTGACCCAGTACTCCTGGAAGTGGACGGCCCGGGTGCCCTGCTCGTCGGTGATCCGCACGTGCGTCTCGACCCGGTCGTCGCTCATCGGCAGCAGCCGCACGCCGGGCTTCCAGCGCACGCACAGCGCCTCGGTGACCTGGCTGAGGCTGTACCCGGCGGTGAGCATCTGGCTGCGGACGAGGTGGGTGGCGAAGTCGCGGTCGCCGAGCCCGAACCACTCGGGGCCGACGCCGTACTCCTTCATCTCGGCCTTGATGGACCAGGTCTCGTCCTGCCGGCCCCAGCCCTGTTCCTCGTTGATGCCACCGCCGAGGGTGTACATCACGGTGTCGAGGTCGGGGCAGACCTTGAGACCGTAGAGGTGGATGTCGTCGCCGGTGTTGCCGATGACGGTGATCTCGTCCTGCGGGCCGACCGCCGCGAGGAGTCCGCGCAGGAAGCGCGCCCCGCCGATTCCGCCTGCCAAAGCCACGATGCGCATGCGCCCATCCTGCCACGGCCCGACTGCCCGTCAGCCGTCGCTCAGTGCGTCTCGGCCTGGGCCTGCGGGTGCTGCTCGGGGACGGTGGCGCCGCCGCCGTACTGGTTCATCTCGGTGAGGCCCGGCGTGTAGAGGTGGATGGAGACGGCGGGCTCCAGCGCGCCGTTGACCACCTCGTGCAGGTAGCCGGCGGAGAACACGCGCTGCCCGCCGGGGCGCAGCGTGCGGGCCCCCTCGCCCGCCTGGGTGAGGGAGCGCTCGATGAGCTCGCCCTGGACGACGGTCATCACGCCGGAGGACTCGCCGTGGTCGTGGAAGCCGCTGCTCTGGCCGGGCAGCCAGCTGAGCAGCCAGACCTCGTAGCCGGGGCCGGTCTCCAGCCGGGCGTACCAGCGGGTGAGCGCGTCGTAGCGGACCAGCGGCTCCCAGCGGGTGCGGTCGGCGGCGATCTCGCGGACCAGCCGGGCGTAGCCGGCGACGGTGGTGGGGTGGGCCGGCAGGTCGGTGCGGGCCAGGTGCGGGAAGGCGAGCGGGTCGCCGGCGATGGAGACGTCGCTGAGGCCGTCGGTCCAGCGCCGCACGGGCGCGGCGGGCGCGACGGTGGTGACGGGGGCGTGGCCACGGCGGGCGGGCTTGTTGCGGTCGCGGTTCCGCTTGCGGATGCGGGTCATGCGCACGGGAGTCGTCCTCGGATCTGCGGCTGGTTCGTCAGGGATCAGCCGGATCCGGGATGTCCTGGGACGGGAATCGCGGGCGGCCTCTGTGCTTCCTGGGGGCGGCGCGCGGTGGGACGCGGGCGCCTAGATACAGCAGGAACAGAGGCGACAACAAGAGTTCACGGCACGGCGGAGCGTGGAACCGCTCCGGGGGCTGGTGAACTCTGACATGGGGGAAAGGAGACCTCATCGGCAGGTGCGGTGTCAAACCCTGACTTGCGGCATTCGAGGGGGTTAGGTCCGGAAGTTTCCCTGATGGGGTGATTAATCACGCTCTATGTTTCGATGAGAAGATCGCCGGGAAGGGAGCCGGATGACCGGCCTGTGACGGTGACCGGGCGTCACTCGGCGGATGGTTGTGGATGGTTCGACGCCGTCCGGCACTTTCGGGCGAAACGCCCGATGTGTCCAATTATGTACACTATTCGTAATGGCTTGGTGCCGGGGAGTGAATCCTGACCCCAATACCAGAGCTCGGCTTGACTGGGCCAGAGTGACGCAACTGTAATTTCACTCGTGTCGTCGGCCGCACGAGGCAACGGCAACCACGGGGACGCCAAGTAGGGGCAGAGGAGGCGCGCCACATGAGCGAGCTCTTTGAGCTGTTGATCGGTGACGGCATCGCGGAGGAAGAGGAAGAACTCGGTTGGCAGGAGCGCGCGTTGTGCGCCCAGACCGACCCGGAGTCCTTCTTCCCCGAGAAGGGCGGCTCCACCCGCGAGGCCAAGAAGGTCTGCCTCGCCTGCGAGGTCCGCTCCGAGTGCCTGGAGTACGCCCTCGCCAACGACGAGCGCTTCGGGATCTGGGGCGGCCTCTCCGAGCGTGAGCGCCGCCGGCTCAAGAAGAGCGCGGTCTGACCGGGGTGGCCCCTGACCCCCGCTGACCCTTCGACAACCACACAGCAGTACGGGCGCCTCACCGCGGTGGTGGGGCGCTTTCGTGTTCCCCGGGCCCGCTCCCGGCCCGCCCCGGGCCCGGTCCCGCCCCTGGTCCCGGGCCCGGTCCCGGCCCGCTCCAGGCCTGGTCGAGGCCCGTCCTTCACCGGTTCCGCACCGGCACCGCGGACGAAGGCGCCACCTGGAGCCGTTAGTGTGGTGCGCCATCCGGTTGCCGTTCACCGGCTGTGTCCACCGAGAACTGGGGCCCGCGCACTCGATGACCGTCTACAGCCACCAGAGCGGCTTCACCGCTGCCAGGCCGCCCGCCTATCCGCGCCACCTGGTCACCGCCGTGATCGTCTCGCACGACGGCGCCCGCTGGCTGCCGCAGGCCCTCGCCGGCCTGCTCGGCCAGGACCGCCAGGTCCAGCGGGTACTCGCGGTCGACACCGGCTCCACCGACAACTCCCCGCAGCTGCTCGCCGACACCCTGGCCGACTGGCTGCCCGAGAGCGGGCCGACCGTCCTCGGCCGCCGGGCCGGCTTCGGCACCGCCGTCGCCGAGGCGGTCTTCAACAGCCCGCCGCTGCGCCCCGAGGACCTGCCCTACCGGCTCGACCCCTCCGGCTACGACCCGGTCACCGGCGGCTGGGACGACTTCGGCGACCCGCTCGCCCAGGAGGACGACCTCGGCCGCGGCGGCCCGCGCGAGACCCAGCCGGTCGAGTGGCTCTGGCTGCTGCACGACGACTGCGAGCCGCAGACCGACGCGCTGCGCCGCCTGCTCCAGGTCGCCGACTCCACCCCCAGCGCCGCCGTCGTCGGCCCCAAGCTGCGCAGCTGGTACGACCGCCGCCAGCTCCTCGAGGTCGGCGTCACCATCGCCCGCTCCGGCCGTCGCTGGACCGGGCTCGACCGCCGCGAGCAGGACCAGGGCCAGCACGACCAGGTCCGCCCGGTGCTCGCCGTCTCCAGCGCCGGCATGCTGGTGCGCCGCGACGTCTTCGAGGAGCTCGGCGGCTTCGACAAGGCGCTGCCGCTGATGCGCGACGACACCGACTTCTGCTGGCGGGTCAACGCCGCCGGTCACCGGGTCGTGGTCGCCCCCGACGCCGTGCTGCGGCACGCCGAGGCGGCCAGCCGTGAGCGCCGCGCCATCGACTGCGGCCCCTCCCACCCGCACCGGGTGGACAAGGCCGGTGCCGTCTACACCCTGCTCGCCAACTGCAAGGGCGCGCTCTTCCCCTACGTCCTGCTCCGGATGGTGCTCGGCACGCTGCTGCGCGCCGTCACCAACCTGCTCGGCAAGGACCCGCGCCAGGCCTTCGACGAGCTCGCCGGCCTCGGCCACGAACTCGTCCGCTTCCCCCGGCTGCTCGCCGCGCGCAAGCGCCGGGCCCGTACCCGGGCCGCCGACGCCCTGGACGACCGCACGCTCTTCCCGGCGCCCGGCGCCACCGCCCGGCTCGCCGTCGAGGGCGTCATCGGCTCGCTCGGCATAGGGGGCGGCGACGACTCCGGCGGCCGGCACGGCTCGGTCGAGGCCGGCGGCGACGAGGACGCCGAGGACCTCGTCGTCGAACAGTTCGCGCTGATCAAGAAGCTGGCCCGGCGCCCGGCGCCGGTGCTGTTCGCCGCGCTGCTGGTGTTCGCCCTGGTCGCCTGCCGCGGCCTGCTGGGCAGCGGCGAGCTGTTCGGCGGCGCCCTGCTCCCGGCCACCGACGGCGCGGGCGGCCTCTGGTCGATGTACGCCGACGCCTGGCACCCGGTCGGCACCGGCTCCACCGCCGCCGCGCCGCCGTACCTCGGCGTGCTCGCGGTGCTCTCCTGGATCCTGTTCGACCACGCCGACCTCGCGGTCACCGTGCTGGTCGTGCTGGCGGTGCCGCTGTCCGCGGTCAGCGCCTACCTGGTGTCGCGGCCGCTGCTGGACTCCAAGCTGGTCCGCGCGTGGGCCAGCGCCACCTACGCCCTGCTGCCCGCCGCGACCGGCGCACTCGCCCAGGGCCGGATCGGCACCGCCGTCCTCGCGGTGCTGCTGCCGCCGCTGGCCCGCGCCGCGGCGATCGCCGCCGGCCTCGGCATCCGCGAGGAGAGCGCGGCCAAGGGCGCCCGGCCCGGCTGGCGGCCGGTCTGGATGGCCGTCCTGCTGCTCACCCTGGCCACCGCCTTCGTGCCGCTGACCTGGGCGCTCGCGGTGCCGCTCTGCCTGGCGACGCTGGCCGTCGCCGTCGTGCGCGGCGGCGCCTTCGGCTCCGGCGGGGCTGCACTGCGGCTGCTCGGCCTGCGCGTCCTGGTGATCCTCGCGGTGCCGGTGCTGGTGCTCGCGCCGTGGTCGCTGACCGTGCTGTCGCACCCGCAGTGGCTGCTGCTGGAGGCCGGTCTGCCGGGCCTGCACGGCACCGGCGCGAGCGCGGCCGGCCTGCTGCTGGTCAACCCCGGCGGCGCCGGGGTGCCGCCGGTGTGGCTGTCGGCCGGTGTGGTGCTCGCCGCGCTCGCCGCGCTGCTGCGCGCCGACCGCCGCCGGGCGGTGCTCGCCGCCTGGGGCGCGGCCGGTGCGGGCCTGGTCTTCTCGGTCCTGGTCGCCGGCGCCTCGGTCACCCCGGCCCTCGGTGGCCCGGCGGTGCCCGCCTGGGCCGGCCCGGCCACCCTGATCGCCGGGATCGCCCTGCTGGCCGCCGCCGCGATCGGCGCCGACGGCGCCAACGCCCGCGTGGCCGGGATCGCCTTCGGCTGGCGCCAGCCGGTGGCCGCCCTGGTGGTGGCCGCCGCGGTGCTGGCCCCGCTGGGCACCGGCCTGTGGTGGGCGCTGACCGGCGCGGACGGTCCGCTGCACCGCGCCGCGGCCGGCCAGGTGCCCGCGTTCGTCGCCGAGGAGGCGGGCACCACCGACCGGGCCCGCACCCTGGTGGTCACCGGCGACCCGAGCGGCGGCTCGGTCCGCTACACCGTGGTGCGCGCCGCCGGTCTGACCCTCGGCCAGGCCGAGTCGACCGTCGACCCGGCGACCGGCACCCAGGACGGCCTCAACAAGGTGGTCGGCAGCCTGCTGGCCGGCTCCGGCGCCGACCAGGCCGGCGCGCTCTCCGGCTACGGCATCGCCTACGTGGTGGTCCAGCAGCCGGTGATCAACACCTACCGGGACGTCCTGGACACCACCCCCGGCCTGGTCAAGGCCAACCAGGACGGCAACGCCGCGCTCTGGCAGGTCAACGGCGCCCCGGCCGTCCGCGCGGTGATCACCGCCCCGGGCGCCGCCCCGGTGGTCGTCCCCTCCGGCGTCCGCGACGTGGACGCCACCGTCGCGGCCGGTCCGGACGGCCGGGTGCTGCGCCTGGCCGAGTCCGCCGCCCCGGAGTGGAAGGCCACCCTGGACGGCACCGCGCTGGAGGCCACCACGGTCGACGGCTGGGCGCAGGGCTTCAAGCTCCCGGCCGGCGGCGGCAAGCTGAGCGTCACCCGCGAGGGCAGCCTGACGCACACCGGCTGGATCTGGGCCCAGGTGCTGCTCGGCCTGACCACCCTGGTGCTGGCCCTGCCCGGCCGCCGCAGCCACAAGGACGACGACCTGCCGGAGGAGGTGGTGGCCGCCGCCGCGCTGGCCGCCGCCGCCCAGGCGCAGGCGCCCGCCCCGGGCAGCCGCCGGGCCCGTCGGATGGCCGAGCGCGGCGAGGGCGGCGAGGCCGGCGACGAGGACACCGGGGTCTACGCGGGCGCCGTCCCGGCCCAGCCCGCCGGCGAACCGGTGACCGAGGCGGTCCAGGCGGCCGCCGCCGCCCAGGAGGCCGAGCCCTACGCGGACCCGTACCAGACGTACCAGCAGGCCGACCCGTACAGCTACGACCAGTACGCGGCCCAGCAGCCGGTGGCCGCGCCCTACGGCGGCCAGGGGTACGACGGTCAGGGCTACGACGGCCAGGGGTACGAGGGCTTCCCGCAGCAGCCGGCGTACCCGCAGCAGGGCTACGAGCAGCCGTACCCGCAGGACGGCCAGTACGGCTACGACCCTTACCAGCAGACGGAGCACCAGCAGCCGTGGGCGCCGGGGCAGCCGCAGGCCGAGCCCTACTACGACCCGAACGACCCCAACGGCACGGGCCGGTACCCGCACCACCACGGATCGGGGAGCTGACCCGCGATGAAGAAGCCCGCCTTCAGGAAGAAGTCCGCCCAGGGCGCCGCCGACGACTTCGCGGCCGCCGAGGCCTTCGAGACGACCGAGCCCGCCGAGACCGCCGAGCCCGCCGGCACCACGCAGCCCTTCGAGGCCGGGCCGGGGGCCGCCCCGGCGGCGCCCGGCCGGTTCGCCGGGCGCTCCGGCGGCACCAGGACCACCCAGTCCCTGCTGGCCGCGGCCGCCGTGCTCGCCGTGGTGTTCGGGATCGCCCAGGTGCGCCCGCCGGCCGTGCCGGCCAAGGCCGACCAGGGCGGGTCCGCGGCCACCGCGCAGGTCGAGCGGACCGCGGTGGTCTGCCCGCAGCCCTTGCAGGGCCTGACCGGCTCCACCAGCCTCACCGCCTACACCCCGCCCGGCACCGGCGGCGCCACCGGCGGCGCCGGCTGGTTCTCCGACGCGGCCGCGCCCGCGACCCCGCCGACCACGGCCCCGTCCGCCCCGGCCTCGGCCGCTCCGGCGCCGACCGCCGCCGCGACCGGCTCGGCGGCCCCGGGTGCCGGGGACAAGGGCGGCGCGGACAAGGGCGGCGCGCCCTCCGACGCCCGGCTGACCCTGACCAAGCCGGGCACCCCGGTGACCGGTCCGGCCGCCAACGGCGACGCCGCGCCCGGCGGCGGGGCCGTCGCCACCGGCGCCCTCGCGCCCGGCTTCACCGTCACCCAGACCACCGTGGTCACCGAACAGCGCGGCCTCGGTCTGTCCGGCCTCACCTGCACCCCGGCCGGCACCGGCTTCTGGTTCGCCGGTGCCAGCACCGCGGACAACCGCGTCGACTACGTCAGCCTGGTCAACCCCGAGTCCTCGGCGGCCGTGGTCGACATCAAGCTGTACGGCGACAAGGGCCTGATCGAGAACGACGCCGCCAACGGCCTCACCGTCGCCGCGGGCAGCTCCCAGGCCATCCTGCTGTCGACCATCAGCAAGGGCGCGGTCGGCGACCTGGTCGTGCACGTGGTCGTCCGCAGCGGGCGGGTCGGCGCCGCGCTGCACGCCGCCGACGGCAACAAGGGCGCCGACTGGGTGCCCGCCTCGGCCGACCCGGCCGCCACCCAGGTGCTGCCCGGCCTGCCCGCCGACACCACGGCCGCCCGCCTGGTGGTCTGGGCCCCGCCGGAGGACGACGCCGACCTGAAGATCCAGCTCTCCGGCAAGAACGGCTGGTTCACCCCGGCCGGGAACGAGTCGATCCACGTCAAGGCGGGCATGGTCGCCGCCGTGGACCTCGGCAAGGTCACCCGCGAGGAGGTCGCCGGCCTGCGGCTGTCGCCCAGCGACGACAAGCACCCGACCGCGGTCGTGGCCGGCCTGCGGGTCGACCGGGCCGGCGCCAACGGCAAGTCCGACGCGGCCTGGCTCACCGGCAGCGCGCCGGTCGGCGCCCGCGCCACCGTCGCCGACAACCGGGCCGGCGCGTCCACCCTGTTCCTGACCTCCACCGGCGACGCCGCCACCGTCCGGGTCACCGCTTCGGCGGGCACCGGCGGCGGCACTCCGGTGAGCAAGGACGTCCAGCTGCCGGCCGGCGGCACGGTCGCCGTCCCGGCACCCGAGCCGGGCGGGCTGAACGGGAGCTTCGCGCTCACCGTGGAGACCGTCTCCGGCGGTCCGGTGGTGGCCGCCCGGATGCTCTCGCTGCCCGCCAAGGACGTGCCGATGTTCACCGTCCAGGCACTGCGCGACGACCACAGCACCGTCAAGGTGCCGCAGGCCGCCCAGGACCCGGGCGTCGTCCTGCACTGAGCACGCCGACAGGGCGGCACCCTTCCGGTGCCGCCCTGCTGGGCGTCAGTCCTCGTCGTAGCGCGGGTCGATGGCGTCCGGCGACAGCCCGAGCAGCTCGGCCACCTGCTCGATCAGGATCTCGTGGACCAGCGCCGCGCGGTCCTCCCGGGTCTTCGCCCGGATCTCCACCGGCCGCCGGTACACCACGATCTGGCTCTTGCGGCCCTGTTTGCCCGGCGAGACCCGGCCCAGCGGCACGCCGTCCTCGGCGTCGGCGGCGTCCGGCTCGTGCAGCGGCACCTCCTGGACGGCGAACTCGACCTCGATCAACTGCGGCCAACGCCGTTCAAGACGCTCCACCGACTCGCGCACGTAGTCGTCGAACAGTTCGGAGCGGGTGAGCGAGATCGGCACCTGGGGCGGCGCCAGCGGGCCGCGCAGCCCCCTGCCGTGCCGGTCGCGGTGCCGGGGACGGCGCGAGGGTCCCGTCGATGACTGCGGTGCAGAGCTGTCCATATCACTGCCGAGGGTAGTCCTTGGACGGTCGGAAGTGGACCACTCCGGCGGGGAATCGCCGGGTGCGGCGGGGCACATGCGGAGCGCGCGGCGACGACACGGGACCCCTGCCGGGCAGGCGGTCTTCGCTCCCCGGCGAGGAGTGCGGTACCGTCCACCCTCGTGAGCTCTGTACGTCGTTGTTCGCGGACCGCGTGCGGCCGTCCGGCCGTCGCGACGCTGACGTACGTCTACGCGGACTCCACCGCCGTCCTGGGCCCGCTCGCCACCTACGCCGAGCCGCACTGCTACGACCTGTGCGCCGAGCACGCCGAGCGGCTGACCGCACCGCGCGGCTGGGAGGTCGTCCGGCTCGCCGCCGAGGCCGGGCCGCTGCGCCGCAGCAGCGACGACCTGGAGGCGCTGGCCAACGCCGTCCGCGAGGCCGCCCGCCCGCAGACCCCCCGTCAGGGCCGCGTGCCCGATGGCGAGTCCACCGAGGGCGGTCGGCGCGGCCACCTCCGGGTCCTCCGCTCGCCGGAGAACTGACCGCTCACCCGGCACAGGCCCCCGGTCCGGCCCGGGTACGCTGCCGGTCTACCGTCATGCCGCCCGTCGACCGAACGGGTGGCGATCCCGGCGGGTCGTGACCGACCAGTACAGAGACCAGGGTGGAGCCGCAGTGCGCGACCTCAAGCAGCTCGTGAAGGCGTACGACGTCCGAGGCGTCGTCCCGGACCAGTGGGACGAGAGCCTGTCCCGGGCCTTCGGCGCGGCGTTCGTGCAGGTCACCGGCGCGTCCGCGATCGTGATCGGCCACGACATGCGGCCCTCCTCCCCGTCGCTCAGCCGGGCCTTCGCCGAGGGCGCCGCGGCCTACGGCGCCGACGTGGTCCAGATCGGGCTCTGCTCGACCGACCAGCTCTACTACGCCAGCGGCAAGCTCGACCTGCCCGGCGCGATGTTCACCGCCAGCCACAACCCGGCCCAGTACAACGGCATCAAGCTGTGCCGGGCCGGCGCCGCCCCGGTCGGCCAGGACACCGGCCTCGCCGAGATCCGCGAGCTGGTCGAGTCCTGGACCGCCGAGGACGACACCGTCACCGTCCCGGCCAAGGACGTGGAGCCGGGCGCGCTGTCCGCGCAGGACACCCTGCGCGGCTACGCCGACCACCTGCTGAGCCTGGTCGACCTCACCGCGATCCGCCCGCTCAAGGTCGCGGTGGACGCGGGCAACGGCATGGGCGGCCACACCGTCCCGACCGTCTTCGACGGCCTGCCGATCGAGCTCGTCCCGATGTACTTCGAGCTGGACGGCACCTTCCCGAACCACGAGGCCAACCCGCTCGACCCGAAGAACCTCGTCGACCTCCAGGCGAAGGTGCGCGAGGTCGGCGCCGACCTCGGCCTGGCCTTCGACGGCGACGCCGACCGCTGCTTCGTCGTCGACGAGCGCGGCGAGCCGGTCTCCCCGTCCGCGATCACCGCCCTGGTCGCCGCCCGCGAGATCGCCCGCGCCAAGGCCGCCGGCGAGGCCGAGCCGACGATCATCCACAACCTGATCACCTCCTGGACCGTCCCCGAGGTGGTCCGCGAGCTCGGCGCCGTCCCGGTCCGCACCCGGGTCGGCCACTCCTTCATCAAGCAGGAGATGGCCGTCACCGACGCCGTCTTCGGCGGCGAGCACTCCGCGCACTACTACTTCCGCGACTTCTGGCGCGCCGACACCGGCATGCTGGCCGCCCTGCACGTGCTGGCCGCCCTCGGCGGGCAGTCGGGCACCCTGTCCGAGCTCACCGCCGCGTACGACCGGTACGCCGCCTCCGGCGAGATCAACAGCACCGTCGCCGACCAGGCCGCCAGCACCGCCGCCGTCCGCGCCGCCTACGCCGGCCTGGAGGGCACCACCGTCGACGAGCTGGACGGCCTCACCGTGGCCGGCCCGGACTGGTGGTTCAACCTGCGCGCCTCCAACACCGAGCCGCTGCTGCGCCTCAACGTCGAGGCCAAGGACCCGGCCAGGATGGCCGAGCTGCGCGACGGCGTGCTGGCCATCGTCCGCGCCTGACCCGATCCCCGCATGCCCCGGCCGGTAGGGTTGCCTATCGGCCGGGGCACCGCCGTGCCACCCCCGATGTCTGGAGTGCGACACCCCATGAAGCTCGAATCGTTCCTGCTGGAGATCCTGGTCTGCCCGCAGTGCCGGGCCGCGCTCACCGAGGGCGGTACCGAGGAGCACCCCGAGCTGGTCTGCACCGGCGCGGACTGCGGCCTCGCGTACCCGGTCCGGGACGGCATTCCGGTCCTTCTGGTGGACGAGGCCCGCCGCCCGGCCTGATCCTGGGGGGCGGACGACCGTCCCCCAGCCCAGCGCTCCCCGCCAGCCAGCGCCCAGGACAGCAGCCGGAGGCCCGCCGCATGCTCGACGACACCCTGCTCGACGACCCGGCCGCCCTCCAGCGCGCCGACCGCGACCGCGCGCTGCTGGCCCTGGCCGGCGCCGGCGCACGGGTGCGCACCGCACTGCGGCTGGCCGATGCGGCCGGCCTCGACCGGCTGCGCCCCGACGGCCGTCCGCGCGCCGTCCTGGTCGCCGGGCACGGCAGCGCGCTGACCGCGGCCGAGATCCTGGCCGCGCTGGCCGGCACCGCCACCCTGGTCGCCCCGCTGGCGCCGACCGAGGCCGCCGCCCCGCGCGCCGACCGGTCCGGCGCGCCGCCCGCCTTCACCGCGGGGCTCGGCTGGCAGCTGCCCGGCTGGGCCGGCCCGCTCGACCTGCTGGTGATCAGTTCCGCCGACGGTGGTGAGCAGGGCCTGATCGGCCTCGCCGAGCAGGCGTACGCACGCGGCTGTGCCGTCGTCGTCACCGCCCCGGCCGGCAGTCGGCTGGCCGAGGCCGCGCTCCAGGTCCGGGCGCTGCCGCTGCCGTACGTGCCGTCCGCGCTGCCGGAGGAGGCCGGGCCGGCCGGGGCCGCCGCCGAACCCGACCTGCCCGCCGAGGACCCGGCCGCGCTCTGGTCCCACCTCACCCCGCTGCTCGCGCTCGCCCAGAAGCTCGGCCTCACCCAGCTGCCGTACGACGCGCTGCCGGCCGTCGCCGACCTGCTGGACGCGACCGCCGTGCGCTGCCGCCCCGACGCCGCCGCGTACACCAACCCGGCGAAGGGCCTGGCCGCCCGGCTCGCCGGCACCGTCCCGCTGCTCTGGGCCGAGGGCCCGGTCGCCGGGGCGGCCGCCGTCCGCTTCGCCGCCCAGCTGGCCGACCGGGCCGGCCGGCCGGCGCTGGCCGGCTCGCTGCCGCAGGTGCTCACCGCCCACCGCGGCATGTTCACCGGCCAGTTGGGCGCGGGCGCCGACCCGGACGACTTCTTCCGCGACCGGGTCGAGGAGCCGGACCCGCTGCACCTCCAGGTCCTGCTGCTGCGTCACGTCCCGGGCGGGTCCGGCGGCCCGACGGACGAGGAGGAGGGCCCGGCCGAGGTGCCGGAGGACGACGAGCGCCCGCGCAGCTTCGGCGTCACCCGGGCGCACCGGCTGGCCGCCGCCCACGACGTCCGGCTGACCGAGTACGCGAGCGAGCGGCCGGACCCGCTGCACGCCCTGGCCGACCTGGTCGCGCTGACCGACTTCGCCGCCGTCTACCTGGGGCTCGCCGCCGCCCAGTCCTGAGCCGGTCGGACGGCGGGTGTCGCGGGGCCGGTACGGTAAGCGCTCGACGACGCTGACCCGACCCTGTGAGGATTTCCCGGCATGAGTACCGAAGGCGGCACCAAGGCACTGGTCGCGGCCCTGTCCGCGAACCTGGCGATCGCAGCCGGCAAGTTCACCGCCTTCGGCTTCACCGGCTCCTCGTCGATGCTGGCCGAGGGCGTGCACTCGGTCGCCGACTCCGGCAACCAGGTGCTGCTGCTGATCGGCGGCAAGCGGGCGCGCCGGGCGGCGGACGAGGAGCACCCGTTCGGGTACGGCCGCGAGCGCTACGTGTACGGCTTCCTGGTGGCCATCGTGCTGTTCACGGTCGGTGGCCTGTTCGCGATCTACGAGGGCTGGCACAAGGTCACCCACCCGGAGACGCTGGACTCCTGGGGCTGGGCGGTCGGCGTGCTGGTCTTCGCCATCGCGATGGAGGGCTGGTCCTTCCTCACCGCGATGCGCGAGTCGGCGAAGGCCAAGGGCACCCAGGGCTGGGTGCAGTTCATCCGCACCGCCAAGGCGCCGGAGCTGCCGGTGGTGCTGCTGGAGGACGCCGGCGCGATGGTCGGCCTGGTGCTCGCGCTGTTCGGCGTCGGGCTCACCGTGATCACCGGCGACGGCGTCTGGGACGGCGTCGGCACCCTGTGCATCGGCGCCCTGCTGGTGGTGATCGCCGTGGTGCTCGCGCTGGAGACCAAGTCGCTGCTGCTGGGGGAGGCCGCCGACAAGGAGTCGGTGGGGCTCATCCGCGCGGCGCTGGTGGACGGGGAGACGGTCACCGGGGTGATCCACATGCGCACCCTGCACCTGGGCCCGGAGGAGCTGCTGGTCGCCGCCAAGATCGCCGTCAACGCGGAGGACAGCGCCGCCCAGGTGGCGGAGGCGATCGACGCGGCCGAGGTGCGGGTGCGCGCGGCCGTCCCGATCGCCCGGGCGATCTACCTGGAGCCCGACGTCTACAGCGCCGAGAAGGCCGCCGCCGGCGAGGACCCGGCGGCCACCCCGGGCGGGCCCGGGCCCGAGGCCGCGCACTGACGGTCCGACGAGCCGGCCGTTCGGCGCGCTGTCGTCCGATGAGGCGGTCGTCCGACGATCGGCTCGGGTCCGGCTTGAGGGGCGGCTGCGTCGGGGCCGAAAAACAGTCATCGGCAGACGGCCGATGGGGCCACCGGTGTAGATTCGTCACCAGAGCCAGAACGTCGCTGCTGATGGCGGTCGATCGGTGGCCCGTACCCGTAGGGTGTGCGCCGGTCGAGGGAGAGAGGTCCTCCGACGGTTTGTGCTGCGCAGCAGGGAACCGGTCCGTCGCGGCCCGGTCGCCCCGGCGTAGCCGTGCACCCGTTACGGCCCCGCCGCGCTGCGACGCACACCACGACCGTGGCCCCGCCCCACCCCATCAGCGAGGAGCAGACGCATGTCGACCGACATCACCGGTGACTTCAAGGTCGCCGACCTTTCCCTGGCGCCGTTCGGCCGCAAGGAGATCCAGCTGGCCGAGCACGAGATGCCCGGCCTGATGTCCATCCGCGCCGAGTACGCCGAGTCGCAGCCGCTGGCCGGCGCCCGCATCACCGGCTCGCTGCACATGACCGTGCAGACCGCCGTGCTGATCGAGACCCTGACGGCCCTCGGTGCCGAGGTCCGCTGGTGCTCCTGCAACATCTTCTCCACCCAGGACCACGCGGCCGCCGCCATCGCCGTCGGCCCGGAGGGCACCCCGGAGAACCCGCAGGGCGTGCCGGTCTTCGCCTGGAAGGGCGAGACGCTGGAGGAGTACTGGTGGTGCACCGAGCAGGCGCTGACCTGGCCTGACGGCACGACCCCGAACATGATCCTGGACGACGGCGGCGACGCCACCCTGCTGATCCACAAGGGTGTCGAGTTCGAGAAGGCCGGCGCCGCTCCGGACCCGTCCACCGCGGACAACGACGAGTTCCGGATCATCCTGGAGCTGCTCAACCGCACCCTGAAGGACACCCCGAACAAGTGGACCGAGGTCGCCGCCACCATCAAGGGCGTGACCGAGGAGACCACCACCGGTGTCCACCGCCTGTACGAGATGCACCGTGACGGCAAGCTGCTGTTCCCGGCGATCAACGTCAACGACTCGGTCACCAAGTCGAAGTTCGACAACAAGTACGGCTGCCGCCACTCGCTGATCGACGGCATCAACCGCGCCACCGACGTCCTGATCGGCGGCAAGGTCGCGGTCGTCTGCGGCTACGGCGACGTCGGCAAGGGCTGCGCCGAGTCGCTGCGCGGCCAGGGCGCCCGCGTCATCGTCACCGAGATCGACCCGATCTGCGCGCTCCAGGCGGCGATGGACGGCTACCAGGTCGCCACCCTGGAGGACGTCGTCGAGACGGCCGACATCTTCATCACCACCACCGGCAACAAGGACATCATCCTGGCCTCCCACATGGAGCGGATGAAGCACCAGGCCATCGTCGGCAACATCGGCCACTTCGACAACGAGATCGACATGGCCGGCCTGGCGAAGCTGCCGGGTGTGGTGAAGACCGAGGTCAAGCCGCAGGTCCACGAGTGGCGCAAGGCCGACGGCCGCACCATCATCGTGCTCTCCGAGGGCCGCCTGCTGAACCTGGGCAACGCGACCGGCCACCCGTCGTTCGTGATGTCCAACTCCTTCGCCAACCAGACGATCGCCCAGATCGAGCTGTTCACGAAGACCGAGCAGTACCCGATCGGTGTCTACGTGCTGCCGAAGCACCTGGACGAGAAGGTCGCCCGCCTGCACCTCGACGCGCTGGGCGTGAAGCTGACCACCCTGACCCAGGACCAGGCCGACTACATCGGCGTCCCGGTCGAGGGCCCGTACAAGTCGGAGCAGTACCGCTACTGATGCGGTGACGTACGCAGGTCGGTGGCCGGCACCCCGGGCGGGGTGCCGGCCACCGGCGTGTTCGGATGTTCGCGGTATCGGTGTCGCTAGCGGACGACGTCGGTCGTCCAGGTGCTCTCGTCCACGCCCAGGGCCTTGGTGTGGGCGAGCATCGCCGGCAGGCCGCCGAGCTGCTCCAGCTCCGGCGGGACGCCGGCGCCCGCGCCCACGCAGAGCTGGATCCCGTTGGAGACCTGGCACAGCGGCGGGTTGGGATCGGTGTACGGCGAGCCGTCCGTGCCGGTGGGGGAGGGCTCGGGGTTCGGGCCCTGGGCGGCCGGCTCCATGGTGACCGAGACGTTCTGCTGCCCGACCTGGAACATCAGCCACATTCCCCAGGGGTGGTCCTCCCAGGACAGGCCGGGCTTGTTGAGCGAGACGTCGGTGGCCTTGAACGATCCGGGCAGGCCGGTGAACTGCACCGGCAGCGGCACGTCCCAGTGCCCGAACCGGACGTCGGCGGCCACCTTGAGCAGGACTTCCCGGGTGACGTCCGACCGCTGGCCGCCGTAGCCGGAGAGCTCGGCCCAGCGGCCGGAGGGGGCCAGCCAGTGCAGCGTCAGCTGGACCGGGGTGTCGCCCTCGGCTGCAACCGCCCAGAACGCCTCCCGTCCGTTGACCTGCGGGGCCTCCTCCTTGACCAGCTTCTGGTGGCCGCCGAACGCCGTCATCGACGGCTCGGAACCGGCCGGTTGGAGCGAGAGCAGGATCCGGGCCGGGTCCTGGCCCCTGCCGCGGGCCTGGGCGTAGATGCCGTGGTACCCGGTCTCGTACCCGACGCCGGCCTGGCCGCCGACCCAGTCGGGCAGCCAGCCGAAGTGCACCTCGGTGGTCAGCGGGTCGATCCCGGCCCGGGTCGGGGTGGGCGTCGGGGCGGCGGTCGGAGTGGTGCTCGGCGTCGCGGTCAGCGTGGGGGCGGCCGGGGGAGCGGGGGCGGCGTTGCTGCCCCCGGGGCCCAGCAGCAGGGCGCCCGCCACCACCACCGCGGTGGCGGCGGCCGCGGCGCCGATCGCGGCCCGGCGGCGCCGACGCAGCCGGGCGCGGCCCTCGACCACGGACCGGGCGGGATCGAAGCCCGGCGGCGGCGCGGGCGACTCGGCGAGGGAGACCAACTGCTCGGCCAGGTCGCGGTGTTCGTCGGTCATCATGACGTCCTCTCGGCGACGACGGGGCGGACGGTCAGGGAGCGGCGCAGCGTGTCCAGGCCGCGCGAGGTCTGGCTCTTCACGTTGCCGGGTGAACAGCCCATGGCGTCGGCGGTCTGGTCGATCGTCAGATCGCAGTAGTAGCGGAGCACCACGGTGGCCCGCTGGCGGGCCGGCAGCGCCGACAGCGCCTGCCGCAGGTCGAGCGAGGCGTCGAGGTCGACGAGCGGCCCGGACTCGCCGTCCAGGTCGCCGCCCGACCGGCTGGTCCGCCGCCACCAGGAGGTGCGCTGCTCGGCCAGGAAGGTGTTGACCAACACCCGGCGGGCGTAGCCGTCCACGTTCTCCAGCCGGCCGGCCCGGGACCAGTTGACGTAGAGCTTGGTGACGCTCTCCTGGACCAGGTCGTCCGCCCGGTGCCAGTCCCCGCACAGCAGATAGGCGACCTTCCGCAGCCAGCCGCTCCGGGACGCCACGTACTCGGTGAACTCCTCGTCGCGTGCCTGCTTCGCCATCTGTGCCCCCCTTCGTTCCTCGAACCGCCGGCGCTCCGCGCGCCGTGCACCCCCCTAATGCGGGCGGCCGCCCGGAACGTTGCACGCGATCGGCGGCGATCGACGGGAGATCGGCGGAGAGCGTTCTCAGGTCGTCCACGTAGGCTTTCGGGCATGCCCAACGGCCGGTACTCGCTCCACGACACCCATGACCACGTGCTGCTCGGCGAGGAGCGCTTCAGCTGCGCCCCCGGGCCGGCCGGCTGGCGGTACGTCTCCAAGACCTACGCACCGGACGGCCGGGTCATCGGCACCACCGACCTCACCCTCGACTCGCGGGCCCGCCCGCTGCGGATGGAGCTGCGGGCCGGCGGCTGGCAGGTGCGCGGTGGCGCGGTGGACGGGGTGGCCTGGGTGCGCACCGACGCGGCGGACCCGGGCGGCGAGCACGCGGTGGAGGGGCACGACCGGGCCCACGGGTTCACCGGCCGTTCCCCGGCCTTCCTGATCGCCACCGCCCGGCTGCTGCGGCTGGGGGAGGGGGCGAGCGCGCGGGTGCGGCTGGTCGCGTTCACCGAGCCGGTGCTGGCGCCGCGCACCTTCGACCAGGGGTGGCTGCTGGAGGCCGTCGACACGCACGAGACGGACTCCGGGCCGCTGTCGGTCGAGCGGTACCAGGTCGCGGACCTGGAGACCGGCGAGCAGCAGGTGGTGCACCTGGCGGGGGACGTGGTGCTGGCGGCGGGCGGGATCGAGCTGGAGGAGTTGGAGTCGCCGCCGAACGCCTGGCCGGCCGAGTTCGGCGGGTAGCCGGCGGGGACCTGGGTGCCAGGCTCGCGTCGGTGGGGTTCAGGCGGGTGGGGCTCAGGCGGGTGGGGCTCAGGCGGGTGGGGCGAAGCCCGTGCCGGGGGTCGGCCGGTCGTCGGGGGTGGGCTGCGCGGGCTGCGGGGCGGGCTTCACCAAGGACGGGCCCGCAGGTGCGGCCGGCGCGCCCGGCGCGACCGGTGTCGCCGGGGCCGGGGCCGCCGGTGCGGACGGGGTCACCGGTGCGGACGGGGTCACCGGCGACACCGGGGTGGACGGCCGCACCGCCCGGGTGAGCGGCTGCCGCTGCGCCGGCATCGCCATCGGCGCGGCCATCGACATCGGGGCGTGCCCGGGCGCCGACGCCGCCGCCGCCTGCTGCTGCTGGCGCTGGACCCGCAGCCACTCCCGCCGCTGCCGCTCGGTGAGCACCGCGCCCAGGTACGCCGCCGGGTGCAGCCCCGGCGGGATCGGGTGGCTCGTCCGTGCGGCCAGGTCCTCCGCCAGCCGGACGGACATCCGGTTCGTCACGGCCGGGTCCAACTGTCCCATCCGGCCCAGCAGTTGGCGGATCCCCAGCCAGAGCGGCTCCGGGACGGCGGACAGGTCCATCGCCACCAGCTCGCGGCCCATCAGCTGGAGCAGCTGCGGGTGCACCTGCGGCACCGGGGACGCCGTACCGCCGGCGCCCGGGGTGCGCTCGCGCACGACCACCGTCCCCGCGAAGATGTCGCCCAGCCGCTTGCCGTCCAGGTGTACCGCGGAGGTGATGACCGCCGGCACGCCGCTGAAGGCGACCAACTCGACGAAACCGACCAGCCCGCGCACCAGGGAGTGGCGGAACCGCACCGGGCCGCCGTCGACCCGCACCACCCGCAGGCCGAGTGCGGCCTTGCCGAGCGAGCGGCCGTGGGTGAGCGTCTCGACCATCACGGGCACCGCGACCAGGAAGAACACCATCAGGCCGAGCACGGTGGCGGTCAGCGCGGCGCCGTCGAGGCTGACCAGGGCGACGCTCAGGATCAGCGTGGTCACCAACAGGGCGGCGAACTCCACCAGCAGGTCGAGCGCGATCGCCAGCGCCCGGCTCGGAAGCTTCGCCGTGTGCAGGTCGAGGACGACCGCCTCACCCGTCACCAGGTCGCTCAAGACACCCGTCCGTTCACGCTCGTGGAGCCCGTACAGCTCGCTCATGGGGCCGCCGGGAACGGCGGTGGCCGAGGAAGAGAGGGTAGTCACCCGGATCCGCCCCCTGACGACCCGCTCCCCGCAGTCTGATCCGCAGTCGCCAACATACGGCGCCCGGCGGGCGCACGGGAAGTGAGATCCCGACGGCTCCGGCGTCCGCTCCTGCTGGCATGCTGGGCCGCACGTGTCCGTACGTACCCGCCCGCCCGCGCCGGTGCGCCCCGCGCCCGCCGCCGACCATGGAGCCGCCGAATGGACCTGGACGTCTTCGTCGCCACCCACCAGGGGGAGTGGGCCCGGCTGGACGCCCTCGCCGGCCGGCGCCGACTCGGCGGCGACGAGGTGGACGAACTGGTCACCCTCTACCAGCGCGTCACCGGTCACCTGGCCAAGGTCCAGGCCGCCGCGCCGGATCCGGCCCTGGTGGGCCGGCTGACCAGCCTGGTCTCCCGCGCCCGCAGCGCGGTGACCGGCTCCCGCACCAACGGCTGGCAGGACGTCGCGCGCTACTACACGGTGAGCTTCCCGGCCGCCCTCTACCGGTCGCGCCGCTGGTGGCTGCCGGTCGCGGCCGTCTCGCTGTTCGCCGCCGTCCTGATCGCGTGGTGGATGGCCACCCACCCCGAGGTGCGCAACGGCCTCATCGGCCCGGACTGGCTGCACGAGCTGACCCGCCCCGGCGGGAAGTTCGAGGCCTACTACTCGGACCGGCCGGCCAGCTCCTTCGCCGCCCAGGTCTGGACGAACAACGCCTGGATCGCCGTGCAGTGCCTCGTGTACGGCATCGCGTTCGGCATTCCGGTGGTCTACGTGATGTGGACGAACGTGGTGAACCTCGGCGTCGGCCTCGGACTGATGGCCTCCGCCGGGCGGCTCGACGTCTTCCTCGGCCTGCTCCTCCCGCACGGACTGCTGGAGCTGACCACGGTCTTCGTCGCAGGCGGCCTGGGCCTGCGCCTGGGCTGGACGATCATCGATCCCGGCCCGCGCACCCGTGCCGTGGCCCTCGCCGAGCAGGGCCGCTCCATCATCGGCATGTCGATCGGCCTGGCGACGACGCTGGCCGTCGCCGGTGTCATCGAGGCCTTCGTGACGCCGTCCGGCCTGCCCACCTGGGCCCGCATCTCGATCGGCGTAGTGGTCGAGGTCCTCTTCCTCCTCTACGCACTGGTGCTGGGCCGGCAGGCCGCCCGGTCGGGCGAGGTGGGCGACGTCGATGCGGCCGACCGGGCGGACCTACAGCCCGTCGCCGGCTGAGCCGATGTGATCAACAGGCCCCTGACCTGCTACTCTTCTCGCATCCCGGTCAGACCATTGACGTGGTAGGGCTGGGCTAGTAGGTTTGAACGGTTGGGACTGACTGGACAACGGTCAGGCCCGGGCGTTAGTGTCTACGACACCGCCGAATCGAGGCGAGCGCGTTTCACGAAATGCGCGCCCTCCGACGAAGCAAATCCCGCGGACTGAGCACACCGAATGCTTTGATAAGCTTCGGAGCGAAGTTTGCAGGAAATCCCTCCAGCGGGAATTCAGAGAAACGAAGCCGGTAAGAAACGGCCGCGAGGATCTGATAAGCTGGAAACACGAAAGAACGAAGCGCCCGGAGGGCCCGCTGGAAGGCGGTCCGAAGGAAGTGTCCGTTCCTTGAGAACTCAACAGC
>NZ_JBEOSA010000080.1:0-25042 GCF_040302625.1 Kitasatospora sp. NPDC097643
GAATCACAACTCGCGAGCGGCGGGACTTCTTTTGCACGAGAGACCGCCGCGCGCGCTCCTACGAATCCAGGAGTATCGCATGCCAAGTCTTTCAGCCAGCCCTTGTAGCGCCTGCTACCGATCGCTACGCTCGCGGCATGAAGCAGTTGAACGTGCGACTGGACGACGCCGTGCACGAGGCCCTTGAGCAGCGTGCGGAAGCTGCGGGGATGAGCTTGCCCGACTACGCGCGCAAGGTGCTGGCCGAGGAGGCGGACGAGCAGCGCGAGCGGTTCCTCACCGCAGCGGCCCACTTCTCCCAGGCGTGGGCGCCGGCGTTCGAGGCCGAGTTCGGTCCCTACCCGCAGACCACCCGCGGCGCCACGGCGGACGCGGCGTGATCCTGCGGATCGACCGGACCTGGCTGCTCGACATCGCCCACCAGTTCCTGCCAGCCGACCCGGACGTCACCGACTACGGCACCCTCGCGGCCGCAGTCGCTCGCCACCTCGACGAGGTCCTGGACGTTCCGGTGTACGCGGGTGCGCACCAGCGCGCCGCCGCCCTCATGCACCAGCTGATCCGCGTCCCGGCCCTGGAATTCGCCAACGAGCACTTCGCCGCCGTCGTCGCAGCCTCCTACCTCAGCGCCTCCGGCGTCATCGTCACCGCCGAGCCCAAGCAGGCCGTCGACCTCGCCACCCGCATCCGCGACGGCCACACCGACGTCCGCGAAGCGGCCACCGCCATCCGCACCTGGTACCGCTGACAGCGGCGGACTGTTTCTCAGCGACACGACCACCCGGAAGGTCAAGAAACAGCAAAGGTCGTACTCCGCCGCAGGTCAGAAAGCCTCCTCCCCGCACCCGCGGGGGTCAGCCTCTGTATCTGCACGAGGGACACGAAATGACGAACTCCTCCCCGCACCCGCGGGGGTCAGCCACCGACTTCGGCCGGGTGATCCGGGACGTGCTCCTCCTTCCCGCGCCCGCAGGCAGGTCGGATGTCAGCGGCGTGCTGTTGAGTGTGCGCCATGACCGTTCACGAACTCGTCGCCGCCCTGCCTGCACCGCACGAGCTGCGCGCCCGCTGCCGGGCGATAGCGCTGCTGGAGTCGATCGTCTCCGGCCGGTACGCCCCGAGCCATAGCTTCGTGACCGACTGGCGTCCGGGTGTCGATCTTGCCCTCATGGAGAGTGGATCGGGGGACCAGTACGCGGTTGTCTTCGACCCGGCCGGGGTGTTCCTCTACGGGTTCGACCACGAGAGCGACGCGACTCCGTGGCGGGAGGACGAGCGTGCGCACTGGCCGGGCCTGCTCGACGGTCTGCCCGCCTCACTCGCCCAGTACGCGCAGGCGCCGGAGTTCCAGCTGGACGGCTTCTTCGACGCGACCGTGTGCGCCTGGCGCGAGACGGGCGCGGCGGCGTGGCAGTGCGGACCGGTCGAGTTCGCCGAGGACGAGAGGGACGGGGCCGACTGGCTCTTCGATCTCCTCACCGACGCCGACGGCGTGCAGGCGTTCGTGAGCTTCACCGAGGACTCCTACGAGCGGTCCGTCGACCGGGAGGCGGTGGCGTCCGTGCTGAAGGGTGCCCCGCTCGACCGCCGGACGGTTTCCGCGCTCTCGTCCACCGAGAACTTCGAGACCGTCGCCGAGCAGGCCCGCGCACTGGGATACACCGTGCAGGACGACTGACGACGGTGCTCACATGCGGCGATGCCCGAGATCAGCCGCAGACTCCTGACCGTTCGTGCCCAGATGCCATGGGGGAGGCCGGTACTCGTTTGAGTACGGGTACTCAGGTGTCGGTCCGGGCCGCGCGCCTACGGTGGCGGGACGGAGTGGGACGGAGAAGGGGTAGGCGTGTCCGGCAAGGGGTGGGCCAAGGGCTGCTTGGGGGTTGTGGTGGGTCTCGCCGTCCTGCCCCTGGTGCTGTTGGTGTTCAACATGGGCGTGTGGTGGTACATCAGCCTCGACGACTCGTCCTCGTCCAAGCGCGGGCCCGAGCACATCAGCCTTACCGCTACCGAGTTCCGGGAACGCGGCGAGCAGGCTCTCCACGACACGCTCTACGGTCTGAGTCCGGGCCTGGAGCTGGGCGAAACCGGCTACACCGTCGAGCAGCACGAGCGGCGTGCGGACGGCGAGCCGAGCAAGCTGTCCTTCGTCGACCGCCGGCTCACTGCCCGCACCCGGATCAGCGCCGCCCACCGCTGGGAACTGAAGAACGGCATCGAGACCAACTGGCGCCTGCTCGGCTACAAGCAGAACGGGTCGATCTGGACTCCCCGCGAGCCGGAGAAGGGCCCGGACTACAACTTCAGCGCCGACGGCCCCCGGGGAATCAGCGTCTACGTCACCCTCGTACCGGGACCCGACCAGACCCTCACCCTCACCATGTCGATCCGGGCCGACGACGTCGAGTACGTCCCGAACTCCGCCCGGCCCACCTCAACCCTCCAGCCCGACCTCGAAGACGCCCACTGGTCACACTGAGCCTGAGCTTGAGCTTGAGCCTTCGTCCGCGTCCAGCCCGGCCCGGCCCAGCCGGCGGATTTTCCGCGGAAAATTCTGGGCGCTGGGCTGCGGGCTGACGGGAGGTGGGACCGGGGCGTCACCGGTCACGGAGTCAGGACGATCTTGCCCGTGACGGTGCCCGACTCCGCGAGGCGCAGGGCTTCGGCGGCCTGGGTGAGGGGGAGGCGGGCGGCGATGGGGGCGGAGATGTCGCCGTGGCCGAGGGCGGAGAACACCTGGGTGAGGTCGGCGCGCAGGCGGGCGCGGAAACGGTCCTTGTTGAGGGCGCGGCCGGCCCAGATGTTGTAGAAGTGGGCGCGGCGACCGTTGGGCAGGGTGTTCCAGAGCCAGGTGCGGGCGAGGATCTTCAGCACCGGCCACTGCTTGGAGCCGGTGTCGTCGCGGGTGGAGGCGCTGCCGTAGGCGATGAGCGTGCCGCCGGGGGCGAGCAGGTGCCAGGAGTCGATGACGCTGCGGCCGCCGACGTGGTCGAAGACGGCGTCCACCCCGCCGGGTGCCAGCTGCCGGACCCGGGCCGCGACGTTCCCGGCGCGGTAGTCGACCGGGGTCACCCCGCGTTCGCGCAGTGCGTCGTGGTGCCGGGCGGACGCGGTGCCGATGACCTTCGCGCCGGCCGCCTGGGCGAGCTGGACCAGGACGGAGCCGACCCCGCCGCTGGCGCCGTGCACCAGGACGGTCTGCCCGGCCCGTACCCGCGCCTGCCGGTGCAGCATCTGCCAGGCGGTGATGCCGTTGACCACGACGGTCTCCGCCTCGGCCGCGCCGAGCCCGTCCGGGACCTCGACCGCGTCCGCCGCGTCCAGCACCACGTGGCTGGACCAGCCGCCGACCTTCACCAGGGCGGCCACCCGTCGCCCGGTCAGGGCCGGGTCGACGCCCGGTCCGGTGGTCAGCACCCGGCCGACCAGGTCGTAGCCGGGGACGAACGGGAACGGCGGCTGGTCGTAGTACCGGCCCCGGCGCATCTGCTGCTCGGCGAACGAGACGCCGCTCGCCTCCATCGCGATCACGATCTGCCCATCGCCGGCCTGCGGTACGCGTCCGTGGCGGATCTCCAGGCCCTCTGGCTCGACAACGCCGGGCAGAACGACCTGGACCATGCGGTCGGTCTCCATGACCGCCCCTTTCGTAGAGGTTGTTGTTTTCGTTAGAAGTTATAACGCTCGGCTTCAGTGAGAGTCAAGAAGGAGAGTGATAGCCTCTAACTGAAAGGTGGACGGAGCCGTCGAGAGGGCCGGAGGCAGACGTGGCCGAGACGAACGCGGAGAACACGGGGAACGCGACAACTCCCCGGGAGCGCTACCGCGCCCAGGTGCGGGAGGAGATCAAGAAGCACGCGTGGGAGCAGATCGCCACCGCCGGCGCCTCCGCCCTCTCTCTCAACGCCATCGCCAAGCAGATGGGCCTGAGCGGTCCCGCGCTCTACCGCTACTTCGCCAACCGCGACCAGCTGATCACCGAGCTCGTCCGGGACGCCTACCGCAGCCTCGCCGACGCCTTCCTCGCCTCCGCCCGGGCCGACGGCGACCTCGCCGACCTGGCCCACGCCCTGCGCCGATGGGCCCTCGACGACCCCCAGCGCTACCTGCTCGTCTACGGCACGCCCGTACCCGGCTACCAGGCCCCGGAGGACACCACCGGGATCGCCGGCGAGATCATGGCCGTCCTCCTCGACGCCTGCACTGCCGCCGGCGCGACAACTGACGACGAACGCCTCGACGAACGCCTCGACGCACACCTCGCCGAGCACAGCGCCTGGGCCGGCGACCACCCCGCCCCACCCTCGGCGCTGCGCCACGCCCTGACCGTCTGGACCCGCCTGCACGGCGTCCTGTCCCTCGAACTCGCCGGCCACTTCACCGGCATGGGATTCGACCCGGCCCTGCTCTACGCCGCCGAGACGGCCACCCTCACCGGCCGCTGACCGCGACCACCGCAGCCACCCTCCCCACCGGCACCCGCTTGTACGACAACCGGGCGGCGCCCGCCCCCTACACTTTGCGCACGCAGTGACTGGGGAGGGCAGCGGGTGGATCGGCACGTGTTCACGAACGCCATCAACGGGGGGACGTACGAGGCGACGGTGATCCAGGCCGGTTCCGTCACGGTGCAGGCGCCCGCCGAGCCCGCCCCGCCGAGTGAGCCGTGGGCCAGGGCCGTGCTGGAGTCGGGCGTGTGGGCGCACGCGGCCCCGCGCGACGCCGAGCCCCACCGCCGGCACGCGGTACGGCTGGCGCAGCGGCTGGCCGATCTCCGGGACACCGCCGAGCAGCGGATCGCCGAGCAGCGGATTGGAGAGCAGCGGGGCGGCGGCGATCCGTGGGCCGACCCCGGGTTCGCGGCGCGGTTCGCGGACCGGGTGGAGTGGCTGCTCGGGGAGCCCGACGGCGCCCTCGACCTCTACCCGGCCGAGGCCGGGCTGCTCGTGCTGCTGCCCTACCTCTACCAGACCCACCAACTCCTGCTGGCGGCCTCCCGGCTGGAGGCCGACCCGGGCGACCTGCGCCTGCGGCCCGGTGCGACCGGTCGGCGCGCCGGGTACCAGTCGTTCCTGGCCGGTCACGACCTGCTGCTGAACCGGGCCGAACTGCGGCCGGAGGCCGCGCCGGTGATCGGCTGGTGGCTGTACCACCGCTGGCTCGCCGAGGAGGAGAAGGGCGCGGACGTCCTCGCCGACCTCGCGACCGAGCTCGCCGCGGCGAGCGGCCCGCTGACCGAGGCCCTGAGCCTGCGGCGGCTCGCCAGGCTCCTGGCCGGTCTGCGGATCGGCGCGGACATCTGCCACCCCGAACACCTCGGCCAGCTCGAAGCCGACGAACTCCTGCCCGGCCCCGGACGGCAGCGGATCCGGGAGCGGCGGGCGAGCCTGCTGCTGGCCGTCGCGTACGGCGCCGCGATCGAACCGGCCGTCCTCCCCGAGACGGTGGTCGAGCACACCGGTGTCCCGAACGCCGTCGACCTGGCCGGGGTCCGGCGGACCCTGGCGGGGATGGCCTGGGGCGGGTCACCCGAACTGCCCGTCCTCAAGGCGGTCTGCGAGCACGAGGCCGTCGTGGAGGCCCTGCGTGAGCACACCGAACGGCTGGACGGTCTGCTCCTCGCGGTCGGGCGCGTCGTCCCCGACCGGATCACCCAGCCGATGCCGCCGCTGCCCGCGCGGATCTCCGCCGACGGCGTGGTCCCGGCGCCGGGGACCTTCACCAGCGGTGCGCGGTTCCGGCTCGACGACCGCCGGGTGCGCGGCCTGCTGACCGGCACCCAGCTCTACAAGGACCGCGACCTCGCCGTGCGCGAGCTCTACCAGAACGCCCTCGACGCGTGCCGCTACCGGCGGGCCAGGACCGAGTACCTGGAGCGCTCCGGCCGCCCCTTCCACCCGTACCAGGGCCGGATCGACATCGTCCAGGGGGTGGACGAGGACGGCCGCGAGTACCTGGAGTGCGCGGACGACGGGATCGGCATGGGCGAGGCGGAGCTGCGCGGCGTGTTCTCCCACGCCGGCCACCGGTTCGCCGAACAGCCCGACTTCCTGCTGGAACGGGCGGAGTGGGCGCGGGTGGAACCCCCGGTGCGGCTGCACCCCAACAGCCGGTTCGGGATCGGGGTGCTGTCCTACTTCATGCTCGCCGACGAGATCCGGGTCACCTCCCGCCGGATGGGCCTGGACGGCGTGCCCGGCCCGCTGGTCGAGGCCCACATCCTCGGGCCGAACCACCTGTTCCGGATCGTCGAGCAGGAGGAACGGGGGAGCGGGCCCGGCACCCGCGTGCGGCTCTACCTGCGGGAGCGGCGCCGCACCTGGTCGGGCCTGGACGCGCTGGACGGGGTGCTGCGCATCGCCGAGTTCGTCACGACGGCGGAGCACGGCGGGCGGCGGAAGGCGTGGGAGCCCGGCGTCTACGAGCCCTCGGGTACGGGCCGGCCCACCGGCCGGCCCACCGACCGGCCCACCGACCGGGACGACGACCGGGACGACGACTGGGACGACGACCTGGTCGAATGGCCGGACAGCCCGCCGGGCGTGCAGGTCATCTGGTGCAAGGACGGCGGCCAGCTGCTGGTCGACGGCCTCCGGACCGAACCCGGACGCAAGGTCGGGGTGCTGTCGGGGCTCCGGGGCGTCGTGGTGAACCTGAGCGGGGACCACGCCCCGCGCCACCTCAGCACCGACCGCCTCACCGTCCTGGACGACGTGTCCGCCCAGGTCGAGAAGCTGCTGGCGGCAGCGGCGCCGAGCCTGGTGACGAGCGGGGCGCAGTTCGTCACCCTGGGGTGGATGAGGGACGTCGCCAAGAGCAGCCCGCGAACGGCGGACCTGGTGGCGGAGGCGGCCTTCGCGGCGGGGCGCGGGTTCGGTGAGCGCGGCCGTCCGCCGCTTCCCGCGACGGCCGGCTGTTTCCTGCTGGACCAGGACATCCTCGACGGCCTGCTGGCGTCCAACCGCCGCATGCCACGATCGACGGACGGGCCGCTCCTCTCGCTCCCGGACCACCTGCTGCTGTGGCGGATGCTCGCGCACGAGGGCACCGATCTGTCGCGTGAACTCGCCGAACTCGTCCCGGAACTGACCGAGCCGCGCCAGGTCGTCAGGGCCCGGCCGTCCGATCTGGAAGTGCTCACCGGGAACCGCGGCGGGTTCGGGCACACCAGGCGGTCGGACGTGTTCGGTGTCGCGCGCCGGCTCGGCTGCGGTCCGGCCGGCCCGGCGCGACGGCGACTGCTGTTCGGAGCCGACGACCTCACCATTCGCGCCGACTCCCCGTTCCCGGACGAGTCGGACGGCTCGGACATGACCTGGCTCGACCAGCGCTACGGTCACCGCCGCTCGTTCGCGACGGTCGGCGACCTCCTGGAGATCGCCGAGGCGCTCGGGGTGAGCGCGGTGCAGGCGGCGGCGCGCCTGCGGTCCTACGGCCTGCCCGTCGTGCCGGACGAGCTGCCGGAGGGGATGCCGGACGAGGCCGACCTCCAACTGCTGCACCGCGACGGCGAGATCGGCGAGTACAGCGACATCTGGGCCAAGGGGCCGGTGCCTCCCGGCCACGTCGCCCAGGCCGCCCTGCGGACGGGACTGAGCCCGGCGGAGGTGCGGCGGCGGCTCGAACACTACGGCCTGGTCGTGGAGCCGTTCGACTTCCCGGAGCAGGTCGACCAGACGTACGTCACCTGGCTGAGCCGGGACCACGACGGCAAGTGGCCCTGGGCGAGCGCCGTCGGGCCGCTTCCGCCCTGGCAACTGGTGGCCGCCCAGGGATGGCAGGGCCTGTCCGCCGACGAGGTGCGGGACGAGTACGAGTGGCTCGGCTTCACCCTGCCGCCGCCGGCGGCCTGCCCGGAGTCGCCCGACGACTTCGAGCTGCTCGCCGGTCGCTGGGACGTCGACTGGTCGCCCTTCCGCACGGACCGTGCGCCGAGCTTCCACCAGCTCATGGAGGTGGCCGAGCGCCTGGGACTGAGCCTGCGGACGCTGACCAACCGGCTGGCCGCCTACGGGATCAGGACGGGCATGGTCCTGCCGGCACGCCCGACCGAGCTCGATCGCGAGCTGTTCCGCTACGACGACCTGATCGACAGCACCATGGAGAACCTGGACGACGTCTGGTGGTTCCCGCTCAGCCCGGACGACGAGATCCCGTTCTTCGTCCTGGTCACCGCCGCCCGCGACCTGGGCCGACGCCCCCGGGAACTGGCGGCCCGGCTGCGCTCCTACGGTCTGCGGGTGTCCCACGACGACCTCCCTGCGGACCTCACCCAGCGCGAGGCCCTGCGCCTGCTCACCGCCGACGACGGGGCGCTGCCGCACCCCACGGACCCGCCGATGCCGCTCGCCCAACTCGTCCGCATCGCCCGCCGCGTCGACCTCCCGGTGACGCAGACCGCCCGCCACCTCCGCAACCTCGGCGTCCACGTCCCCGACCTCGCCACCACCGTCCGAGCCGCCCTGGCCCGGGTGCCACTGGCCTGACCGACCGCCCGGCGCGGCCCCGCCGAGGAGACGGCCGACCGGGCAATCGTCAGTGGCCGGTGTTAGGTTCCGGTCCTCGTGACGACGGAGGGGATCCCCGATGCAGGAGCTGTGGGCGCGGATCGAGACCGTGCTCGGGCGGATCGTCCCGGGGGTGCTGGCCGCGATGCCGCCCGGTGCCACCGAGGAGGAGATCGCGGCAGTGGAGGCCGTGATGGGGGTGGAGCTTCCGCAGGACGTCAGGGACTCCTACCGCTGCCACGACGGTCTGCCGGGCGTCCTGATCGGTCAGCACGCCGCGCTCTACTCGCTCGGCGAGATGGCGGACGACTGGCGTGAGCGGGCCGTTGACGCCGGGGACCCGCCTTGGGACGAGCGGGCGGAGGACGGCGTGATCCGCCGGGACATCTCCTGGTCCGCCGGGTGGATCCCCTTCATCGGGATCGGCAACGGTGACGTGATCTGCATCGATCTGGATCCGCCGACTCCCGAGCGTCGCGGTCAGGTCATCGACTGGTCGCACGAGGGCTGGCGGGCCCGGTACGAGACCGCCGGCCTGCGGGAGTTCCTGGAGGGCTTCGCCGCGGACCTGGAGGCCGACCGCTACCAGGTCGACGAGACGGGCGGCGCGTGGAGCGACAGCGGCCTGCCGTTGGTGATGCTGAAGGACTGAGCGGGCGGTGGGTGACGTGGCGTCCGTTTCGCCCCGGCCGGCGCGCGGTGCCCGAAAAATCTTCGCGGCGCGGGGCAACCTTTCCGGCGGCGGCGACAACTGGGTGGTGTCCGGACAGGAGGTCTGGTCAAGAGGCAACGAGTGAAAGAGAGCACCGACATGTTCGCTCGCCCATCCACGTCGCCGGAGGCGTCGCCCGGCGGCCGCGTCCGCCGGGGTCTCGCGTCGCTCCGCTCGGCCGATCCGGGGCGGCGGCAGACGCATCGTCGCCGTCGGGTGTACCAGCGTCGGAGTTTCTGGGCGGCCGTCGGCCTGGCGGTCGTGGGCGGCTCCGTGGTCGTGGTCAACACGGCCTCCGCGGGAACCGTGGACACGAACGCCTGGTACGTGCTGGTCAACCGCAGCACCGGCGAGGCGCTGGACGACTTCGGCTACGCCACCAACGACGGTGCTCCGCTGGCGCAGTGGAGCCGCACCGGCGCGGCCAACCAGCAGTGGAAGTTCCTCGACTCGGGCGACGGGAACTACCGGCTGCAGAACCGGAATTCCGGCAAGGTGCTGGACGACTACAACTGGTCGAAGACCGAAGGCTCCGAGCTGGTGCAGTGGCGCGACCTGAACGGCACCAACCAGCAGTTCCACCTGGAGAAGTCCTCGGACGGCTACGTCCGTCTGATCAACCGCTTCAGCGGCAAGGCCGTCGAAGTCCCGCTCAACGCCAAGGCCGACGGGGGCCGCATCGCCCAGTACCACGACTGGAACGGCGCCAACCAGCAGTGGCAGCTCGTCCCGGCGGGTGGCTCCGGTGGCACCGGCGGCACCGGGAACGCAGGGAACTCCGGCGGCAGCACCACGCCCACCACGCCCGGCACGCCCGGCACGCCCGGCACGTCGGGCGGCAGCTCGGCGAAGCGCTTCATGGGCAGCAGCACGGTGCTCGTCGGCGGCTCGATGGACGACACCTCGGCGAACGCCGCGCCGTTCGACGTGCGGTACGCCTACGTGCACAGCCAGCCCGCACCCTCCTCGGACTACTACACGGCCTCGCGCTGCAAGGCCTCGTGGTCGGGCTGGTGGGGCTGCTGGACCGGTGACACCACCGCGCCCGGCTTCTACGTGACCTGGGGCGACGAGCACCAGGCCAAGGCCACCTACCAGGGCAAGCCGCGCCCGCAGAAGAACTTCTGGACCTGGTACTCGCTGCGCGACCTCGGAGACGCGGCGGGCGAGGGCGACGGCCCGGGCGAGGTCAAGGCCATCAACAGGGCGGACCTGCTCACCCGCTACCTGAACGACTACCGCTTCTTCCTCCAGAAGATCGGCAACTCGCAGGACATGATCGACATCGAGCCCGACTTCTGGGGCTACGTCCGGTCGCTCGGCAACCCGCACCAGGTCGCCGCGCAGGTCAAGGCCGCGAACCCGACCGACTGCGGGTCGCAGGAGAACAGCGCCGCCGGTCTGGCCCAGTGCCTGATCTCGATGGCGCACAAGTACGCGCCGAACACCGGCGCGGGAATGCACCTGTCCTGCTTCGACTGGCAGCAGAACACGCTGCAGTGCGTCAAGGACTACGCAGACCTCGGGGCGAAGAACGCCGACTTCCTGGTCACCGACGTGACGGACCGCGACGCGGGCTGGTACGCGCTGCCCGCCCACGGCGGCCGTGACACCTTCTGGAACGACCAGAAGGCCTTTGCCGCGCTCGGGTTCTACAAGACGATGGCCGAGTCGGTGGGCAAGCCGGTGGTCCTGTGGCAGATCCCCCTGGGCAACAGCGCGCAGAACAACACCTACGGCCACTACAAGGACGACAAGGTCGACTGGTTCTTCTCGCACCTGGACCAGGTGGCGAACTCGCACGTCGCCGCCCTCCTGTTCGGCGCGGGGCAGCAGGAACAGACCACGGTCGAGTCCGACGGCGGAAACCTGATCAACAAGACGATCGCGTACCACAACTCGGGCGGCACCCCGCTCAAGTAACCACCCGCAGCCGGTCGGCCCACCCTGCGACGGGGGTGTGTTCATCCCCCGTCGCCCCGCCGAGCACGTCTCGGCCGGTGCCGACCGGCTGCCGCCGGCCGGGGCGCCGGCAATCCAGCAGGTCGGGCCGGGCCGGGCCGCAGGGTTTCAGGTGCTGAGTGGCTGCCCCGTTGTCGCGTCGATGTGGTCGGGGATCCGTTCGTGGCGGTCGCCGACGGTCGGGGTGCCGGTGGGCTCGAACATGAGGATGGCGGCGCCGGTCGGGGCGGAGGGCTTGTGCTCGGTGCCCCGCGGGACGGTGAAGACCGCTCCCTGAGGGAGCCGGACCGTGCGCTCTCCGGTCGGCTCGCGCAGGGAGATGTGCAACTCCCCGTCGAGGACGAGGAAGAACTCGTCGGTGTCGTCGTGGGCGTGCCAGAGGTGTTCGCCCTCGACCTTGGCGATGCGGACGTCGTAGTCGTTGACGCGGGTGACGATGCGGGGGCTCCACAGTGCGTCGAAGGAGGCCAGGGCCGCGCTGAGGGAGACGGGTTCGTTGCTCATGGACGGATCCTCGCCTGTCGGGCACGGCCCCGCGACTGCTAGGAATCGCATATGCCGCAAGATTCCTCGCACGCTGCCTCCGGTTCTACGGCCGTCCCTCACCGGGTCGTCGTGATCGTGGACCAGAACTCGAACCCCTTCGAACTCGGCTGCGCGACCGAGGTCTTCGGCCTGCGCAGACCCGAGATCGGCCGCGATCTGTACGACTTCCGGCTCTGCTCGCCGGAGCCGAGCACGCCGATGCGGGACGGCTTCTTCACGCTCACGGGAGTCCTCGGACTGGAGGCGGCCGACTCGGCGGACACCTTGATCGTCCCCAACCGGCCCGACGTCCACGTGCCCCGCCGCCGGGCGGTGCTGGACGCGATCCGGCGGGCGCACGCCCGTGGTGCCAGGCTGGTCGGGTTCTGCAGCGGCGCCTTCACCCTCGCCGAGGCCGGGGTGCTCGACGGGCGGCGGGCCACCGCGCACTGGCAGTGGGCCGCGTCGTTCCGGGAGCGGTTTCCGTTGGTGCGCCTCGAGGAGGACGTGCTGTTCGTCGACGACGGGGACATCCTCACCGCCGCGGGCAGTGCGGCCGCGCTCGACCTCGGGCTGTACATCGTCCGCCGGGACCACGGTGCGGAGGTCGCCAACGCAGTCAGCCGCCGACTGGTCTTCGCGGCGAACCGGGACGGCGGGCAACGGCAGTTCATCGAGCGTCCCGTGCCCGACATCCCGGACGACTCCCTCGCGCCCGTCCTGGTCTGGGCACAGGAGCGGCTGGACACGCCGCTGACGGTCGCCGAGCTGGCGGCGCGCGCATCGGTCAGCCAGGCGACGCTGCACCGCCGCTTCCGCGCGCAGCTGGGTACGACGCCGCTGGCATGGCTGACCCGGGAACGCCTCGCGCTGGCCTGTCGGCTGATCGAGCGGGGCGAGTACCACTTCGAGACGGTCGCCCGGCGGAGCGGGCTCGGCACCGCCGCCAATCTGCGCGCCCTGATGCGCCGCGAGACCGGGCTCGCCCCGTCCGCGTACCGGCGCCGCTTCGGCCGTGCCACCGGAACCGCCGGCTGATCAGGCGGCGAGCTGCCTGCTCTGGGCGGCGGTGATCTCCCGGATCACCAGAATGAGCACGGTCCCGGAAGCGGTGCTGAGCGATGATCTTGCCCGCCCGGGGCCTCAACCGTGCTGTTCGGCCGTCCTTCCGATGCCCGCTGCGCCGGCGAGGAGCGTGTGCACCGTGGCGGCCATGGTGTGGCGGGCCTGGTCGGGGCTCAGGCCGGTGCTGCGCCAGTGGTGCCAGGCGCTCCAGGTGGTCACCGCGTCCAGGCCGTTGAGGAGGTCGGTGCGGGTGGGCTCGGGGAGGGGGTCGAGTTCGAGGGCGAAGATCTGGGCGAGGCGTTGGCGGGCGAAGTCCAGCATCTGCTGGACGGCCTCCTGGACCCGGGCGGACGGGTTCTCCAGCCGCATGATGGCGAGCCGGGCCGGGGTGAGGCCCTCCAGGATGCGGGCGCGCTGCTCGGCGACGGCCGCCACCCGCAGCTCCCGCGGCCCGTCGGTGGGGACCGGCCTGATCTGGGCGGCGAGCTGGGCGAGGCGTCGGTCGACGGCGACCTCGGCCAGTTGCGTCATGTCCGCGAAGTGGTGGAACACCAGTCGGCGGGAGACGCCGGCGCGTTCGGCGACCTTGTCGGCGGGGAAGTGCGCCTGGCCCTCGTCGAGCAGCGACAGCATCGCGTCGGCGATCTTCTCGCGGGTCTGCCGTCCGCGTTCCGTGCGCCCGTCGGTGGTGGGGGTGGGGGGCTGGGCGTCTCCGGTCCGTTTCACGTGGGCTCCCTTCGCCCGCTCGCCTCTCGTTGACATTTTTGCACTGCGAGTGCAAGTGTACGCGTTGCACTGCCAGTGCAACTAGTTTGGCGGGGGCGCGAGGCGTCACGCAGACGTCACCCGCCGCGTACGAAAGGGCCGTTCGCCGCAGATGTTCACCACGGTGGGGCGCTGGTGCGCCCGTAGACCCAAGCGCGTCGTCGCGGCCTGGCTGCTGTTGCTGGCAGCCGTGCTTACCGCCGTCGGGGTGTTCGGGCGCGTCACCAGCGAGGCCGTCTCGATCCCCGGCAGCGACAGCCAGGCCGCGCGGGACATCGGCGACCGCGCCTTCCCCGGCTCGGCCTCCGGCAAGCAGCCGGTCCTGCTGCACACCCCGGCCGACGCCGCCGCGCTCACCGCCCCCGACGCGGTCGCGGCGGTCCGGGCGGCGGCGAAGGCGGTGGCCGCGGTGCCGCACGTGGTCGCCGTCACCACGCCCTACGACCCGGCCGGCGGGGCAGCCGGAGCCGGAGCCGGTGCAGCAGCCGGAGCCGGCGCCGCAGCAGGGGCGATGAGCGCCGACGGCCACACCGCCTACCTCTCGGTCGAACTCGACGTCACCGGACGGGAGGTGACGCCCGGGATCACCTCCGCCGTCCTGGCCGCGGCGGCGCCGGCCACCGCCGCCGGCATCGAGGTCACCCCGGGCGGATTCCTCGCCGCGGCGGTCGACAAGGGCAGCACCGGCCACAGCGAGGCCATCGGCCTCGGAACCGCCCTGCTGATCCTCACCCTCACCCTCGGCAGCCTGGTGGCCGCCGGACTCCCGCTGCTCGCCGGGATCATCGGCCTCGGCATCGCCCTGCCCGTCCTCGGCCTGGTCGGACACCTGATGGACGTCCCCCAGGCCGGCGAGACCATCGCCGCCATGATCGGCCTGGGCGTCGGCATCGACTACACGCTCTTCGGGCTCACCCGCTTCCGCGACCTGCGTGCCGCCGGGATCGGGATCGAGGACGCGGCCGTACGCACCACCGCCGGCTCCGGCAAGTCCGTCGCCTTCGCGGGCAGCGCCGTCGTCGCGGCGCTCGCCGGTCTCGCCCTGGGCGGGCTCCCGCTGCTCTACGCCCTGGCCCTCGCCCCTGCGATCGCGGTGGTGACGGCGCTGGGCGTGAACCTCACCCTGCTGCCCGCCGTCCTCGTCCTGCTGGGCAAGCGGCTGACGCCCAAGCCCGCCGCCGCTGCCCCGGCCGGGCGCCCGCGCGGCTGGGGGCGGATCGCCGCCCTCGTCGCGGCCAGGCCGTGGCCCCTGCTGCTGGCCGGCCTCGCCCTGCTCGGCACCCTGGCCGCCCCCGCGGCCGGCCTCCACCTCGGCCAGCTCGACGCCGGCAGCAAGGCCGGCGGCACCATGAGCCGCACCGCCTACGACCGGATGGCCGCGGCCTTCGGGCCGGGCGCCAACGGGGTGCTCCAGGTCGTCGACGTCCTGCCGACCCCGGCACAGGGCACCCCGGCACAGGGCACCTCGGCACAGGGCACCTCGGCGCAAGGCACGGCCGGGAGCGCCGACCCGCGCCTGGCGGCCGTGACCACCGCCCTGCGCGGCGCCGAGGGCGTTGCTACCGTCAGCCCGCCCGTGGTGGCTGCCGACGGCCGTACCGTCCGCTGGCAGGTCACCCCGACCACCGCCCCGTCCGACCCCGCCACCTCGGCGCTCGTCCGGCGACTGCGTTCCGACGTCCTGCCCGCCGCGGTCGCTGCCGCAGGCGCGGCCGGTAGCGGGCAGGTACTGCACGTCGGCGGCACCCCGGCGGCCCAGGCCGACCTCAACGCCCGGATCGCGCAGCGGATGCCGCTCGTCGTCGGCTTCGTCCTGACCGTCGCGGGCCTGCTCCTGCTGCTGGCCTTCCGCTCGCCGATCGTGGCGCTGAAGGCGGCCGTGATGAACCTGGTGTCGGTCGCCGCCGCGTACGGCGTGCTCACCGCCGTCTTCCAGCACGGCTGGGGCGCCCGGCTGATCGGCCTGGAGGGCGCCGTGCCGATCCCCGGCTACGTGCCCCTGCTGATGTTCGCGGTGCTCTTCGGCCTCTCGATGGACTACGAGGTGTTCCTGCTGAGCGCCGTGCGCGAGAACTACCTGCGCGAGCGCGACAACCGTCGCGCGGTGGTCGCCGGCCTCGCCGGCACCGGACGGATCATCAGCTCGGCGGCCCTCATCATGGTCGCGGTCTTCCTGAGCTACCTGCTGTCCGACGACCCGATCGTCAAGATGTTCGGCATCGGCCTGGCGACCGCCGTGGCCCTCGACGCGACCATCGTCCGCGGCCTGCTGGTGCCCTCCACCATGGTCCTGCTCGGCGACGGCAACTGGTGGCTGCCCGGCTGGCTCGACCGCCTGCTGCCACACCTCGACATCGAGGGCGACGACCACTCCGAGGGCGACGACCGTACGACAGCGCACCCCGCTGCTATCCCCACAGCCGCCGAAGCCGGGGCCGAAGCCGAAGCCGGGGCCGAAGCCGGGGCCCGATAGGCCCCCGTGGGCCTGCGCCCGCCGGCGGCCTGCTGCGGACCCGTCCGCAGCAGGCCGAGCCGGTTCACCCCGTTCAGCTCAAGAGCGACAGCAACCGAGTGAAGACCCCTTGGCCCCACAGGTCGTACGCGCTTGTCTGTCAGCCATCGGCGACACCTCAACGCGCGAACTCGGGGGCCTTCTCCGTGGGCAACGTGCGCATTGTCCGAAGCGGCGACAGGAAGTTGGGCAGGACACTCAGCGTCATACCCGCTGCACCGATCCACAAAGTGCCTGCCGCTCCGAACACAGAGCCCGAGGCTCCACCCAGAAGCCCACCGAGAGGAATGCCACCCCAGGAAACAAACCGAGCTGTTGCGCTCATCCGACCCAGAAGCCGATCCGGCGTCAGGGCCTGCTGGAAGCTTGACTGAGCCACCACCCGGACGACTCCACCCAGTGACAGAGCCGCGAGTCCGATCGCAGCCACGTACACGCTCCAACCCGCTCGCGCCAACGGCATGAGCGCGGTCAACGGACAGGTGACCAGCGACGCCAGCCAGATGACCGGACCTTGCCCGACCCGCTCGGAGACCCTGGTGGCCAACAGCGCGCCCAGCAAGGCGCCACAACCCATCCCCGAGAAAATGAGGCCGATACCGAAGGACTGGAGACCGATCTCCCGCTCCAGAAAAACCAGCAACATGGTCTGATACATGACCAGGAAGAGGTTGAATACCGCGTCCGCCAGCATGATCGAACGGAGGGTGGGGTACGTGGCGACGAACTTCAGCCCCTCCTTGATCTCGCGAGACAATTGAGGATTCTCACTCGGTTCAGGCTTCTCTTCGCGTTTCCGGATGGTCATCGCGAGCAGCCCCGACATGGCCATCCCGGCCGAACTCGCCAAAAGCGTTGCAGGAGCTCCGACCAGGCCGACCAGTGGCCCCGCCACCGTCGGCCCGCTGATACCGGTCACCGAGCGTATGGCCGACAGTTTTGAGTTTCCTTCCACGAGATTGCCGCGTCCCACCAGGTGCGGGAGATAGCTGACGTACGCGACATCGAAGAAAACGGTCAAGACTCCGTGGACCAACGCGACTGCATAGAGCCACCAGATGGTGAGAAGGCCCGCCCACCATGCCACCGGAACCGTCAAGAGGAACAGCGCGCGAGCAAGATCAGTGCTGATCATCACCGATCGCTTCCGCATGCGGTCCACCCACGCGCCTGCCGGCAACCCGACCAGGAGCGATCCTGCCGAAGTCATCGCGGTCAGTAAGCCCACCTGGAACTCGTCGACATGCAATGCCGCAATGGCAGCCAGAGGCAAGGCCAGAAAGATGATGCGGTCGCCCAACTGGCCGAGCGCAGTGGCGGCAGACAATCGCCCGAAGTCTCGATTGCGTAAGAGGCCGAGCCGGGAGGATTTCGCCATGGAATACCCCGCTGTCGAATTTTCGATGTCTCTACTCATGGCTGCAACGACTACGGACGATCGACTCCGAACTCGTAGACCACTTCCCGGCGCATGTCCGGAATGACCATGTCGGCCGTTTCCACCGGACGTCCGTCCGTGTCGAAGATGGTCCGCTCGATCTGTAGCACGAGGTCTCCCGCGCTGATCCCCAGGAGGTTCGCCTGCACCGGGGTGGCACGGGCCGGGCGCGGCACCTCGACCACAGTCGAGACGACCACGCCGATGGAACGCATGCGCTCGACCACCCCCTTACCCGCCAGGGGCCCCGTCTCGGGCAGCACGATCGGCGTTCCGTCCGTGATCGCCATCGGCTCCCAGGATTCGGAAAGCTGGACAGGTTGCCCGTCGGCGAGGAACTCGTACTGTGTACAGACGCAGAGGGCCCCGGGGCTGATGGCGAGCCGCTCGGCGATTGGCCCGGGGGCGGGGACGCGGACCTGGCTGTGCGAATCCCAGGCGTCGGCCCTGCCCCGCTCCCGCCTGTCCTGCCGGGGGAGAGATCCCTCCCGGCTGGTCCGTTCGCGGTGCCGCGAGCGGACCAGCCGGAGGCGCTCTCTCGGTGTGCGGACGTACGTGCCCGAGCCGGCGCGGCCTTCCAGGAGACCCTCGATGATCAAGCGGTCCATGGCCCGCTGTATGACGTTGCGTCCGACCCCGTACTCCACGGCAAGCCGTGCCCGGGACGGCAGGCGCTCGCCGATCCTCCACTCCCCGGCGAGAATCCGCAGGCGCAGCACGTCGGCTACTGCGAGGTACGGCGCCTCTCGGGGCATGGATGGTCCTCCGGTTGTCCTGCTCTGCGGCAGCTGGTCATTTCCAGGGGGCGTTGGCACGTTACTGCACCAGGAAAAAGCTGCTGGAGTAGAAACCGAGAACGCCTGGCAGCCGTGCACGGGCAGATGGCGACGTAACGAACCGTTACGTCGCGTCGTACCTGCTCGTGGCCTTCTGCGTGGGGCGGATAACCGCCTTGCCGGAGTCGAGGTCAACCGAACTGGGGGGTGCACCGGATTCGGCGTCGTCCCGGAGGACAAGTTTGCGTTCCCGCTCCTGTTGCACGTGCTGCTGTGACGGATGGAAGAGCTCGCCCCATACCTCAGCAGTGGATGCTCCGCCGCCGCCATACCTGCGCCGCCGCCAGCCGACCCAGGCAAAGAGGATCAGCCATAAGCAGATGACGACACTGCCAGTCATAAGGAGCAAGGGTTCTCACCTTCCGGGCACCGCTGGTTCGTGCTGACAGCCTGCTGACAGCGGTGCACAACTGCCAGTGGTGCACAACTGCCAGTGCAAGCCCAGCCAATGACTTGGCGGTAAGTGGCTGTTGTCTTTCCGGGCGTGAGGTCTGCGTTTCCGCTGTTCAGGCATGGGGTTGCTGGAAGAGCGTGAGCTGAGTGCTCGCCGTCGTGTGGACGACCTTCGGGAGGAAGCGGACCGTATCCAGGCCGAGCTGGTCGTGGCCGAGTGGGAGTGGAACGAGTGGGTCATTGCCCGTTCGCGTGTCGACGAGGTGCTGTCCCCGGGCGGAGGCGACGGTGCCGGCCCGGATGCCGCCGAGGAGCCGTCGGATCGCGGTGAACCGCCGGCTCTGCCTGCATCTTCGGGGGCGGCGAAGCCGAAGTCGGTGGTGTCGATGTGGCGTGCGGGGCTGGCCTGGACCCGGTGCCCGCGGAGGTGGAGGCCCTGCGGTCGAAGTCGAAGCGGCTGACAGCGCGGGGGTGGCTGGCCGAGCCGGCACCGGGCCGGTTCACGCTCGCGAAGGCCATGGCCGGGCCCGCACACAGCGGCTCCCCCGGACGGCCCGGCTCCTCCGCCGTACGACCGCCCCACCGGAGAGGCCTGATCCGGCCCGTCGAATATTTCTTTGAAACATCCTGCTGCCCTCACGACGTCATAGGGCGGATATCGCGAGGGGACAGGAGAGGACAGTGGGCAAAGCTCGACGGCGGGCGGCCATGGAGGAGGAGTTCGTCGCGTTCGCGACGGCCCGATCCGGGCCGCTCTACCGGTCGGCGTACTTCCTGACCGGAGGCGACGCGCACTTGGCCGAGGACCTGGTGCAGGAGACCCTGGGCCAGATGTACGCGCAGTGGCACCGGCTCTACCGGCCGAGTTGGGCCGGGCGGATCGACAACGCGGCGGGGTACGCGCAGACGGTGCTGGTCCGGGCGTTCCTGACGCACCAGCGCAGGCGCAGCAGTGGCGAGCGGCCCAGCCAGGTGCTACCGGAGGTGTCGGCGCACGAGCGGGACGCGGCGCTGCGGATGGCTCTGGTCGGCGCACTGGCCCAGCTGCCGCCGCGGGACAGGGCTGTGGTGGTGCTCCGGTACTGGGAGGACCGCAGCGTGGAGGAGACCGCGGCGATCCTCAAGGACAGTTCGTCGGCGGTTCGGACCAGGTGCACCCGGGCGCTGGCCCGGCTGCGGTCCCTGCTGGGGGCGGACCTGGCGGAGTTGGTGGCACCGTGAGCGAGCGAGACGAGTCGGATGTCATGGACGGATCTTCGGTGAGTGGAGTGGTGAAGTGACCGGCGGGGACGAGGAGTTCGAGATGCGGTTGAGCGCGGTGTTCGGACAGGCCGGCGCCGACCTCGGAGCGGACGGGGCTGCCCGGCTGGTGGACGGTGGACTTGAGGCCGGACGGCGGCGCAGGCGGGGACGGCGGCGCACGGTGCTGCTGGCCGGCGGGCTGACGCTGGCCGTCGCGGCGGGGGTGAGCGCGCTGCCCGTCCCGTCCGCAGTGCCGGGGCGGACCTCGGGGGCGCTGGCCGCCGCCTCCTCGGCGGGCGCGCCGGCGCCGCTCGACCACGGGGTGACCATTCTCCTGATCGGGCTGCGGTCGACGACCGACGCCCAGGGGCGGCCGGCGCCCGCCGAGCTGCGCCGCGGGGAACTCCACGCCGGGGCCGACGACGTGGACGTCGCGGACACCGTGGTTCTGGTGCACATCCCGGCCGGTGGGGGGGCGGTGCGTCAGCTGTCGATTCCCCGGGACGTGCTGGTCGACGCGGGCGGCGGCAAGCAAATGAGCATCAACCAGGTCTACTCGCAGGCCGAGACTGCGGAGCTGACTCGGCTGCCGGGCCAGGGGGTCTCCGGAGCCGAACTGCGCTGGCGGGGACGGGAGGCCGGGCGGGCCGCACTGATCCGGTCAGTACAGGAGCTGACGGGGGTGCCGGTGGACCACTTCGCGGAGGTTTCGATGACCGGGTTCTACCGGGTCGCACAGGCGGTCGGCGGGGTGCCGGTCTGCCTGAACCACGCGGTGGACGACTCGTGGAGCGGAGCCAAGCTGCCCGCCGGGCGCTCGGAGCTCGGGCCCGCGCAGGCACTGGCCTTCGTCCGGCAACGGCACGGGGTCGGCGACGGCTCGGACCTGGGACGGACCCGGCGAGCGCAGGCCTTCCTCGCGGGGGTTCTGCAGAAGCTGCGCGACGGCGGTGTGGTGGAGGACGCCGGAAAGCTGGGGGCGCTGTACGACGCGTTGAAGGACGACCTGGTGGTCGACAAGGGGTGGAGCCCGGTGGACTTCGTCCGCCAGGTGCCCGCGCTCGCCCACGGGCAGGCGGCGGCCTCGACGCTACCCGTAAAGCCGAAGGAGAACACGCTGGTAGCCGAACCAGGCAAGGCCAAGGAGATCCTCACCAGCGAGGGCACGAGCAACAACGGCCCGGGCGACGAGGGCCCGAGCGCAGCCCCGACCGGGAACTCGGGGAAGTCCGGTAACGGAGTGCCCTGCGTCGACTGAGAGAGGGGAACACCACGGGCTGGGCCGCGCACCGCGGCCCAGCCCGCTTCACGTACCACGAGCTGCGACAGCGTCGCCTCGGCGCGTCCGGCCGGGACCTCTCCTCCGGTGGAGGCCCTGCGGTCGAAGTCGAAGCGGCTGACAGCGGGGGTGGCCGGCCGAGCCGGCACCGGGCCGGTTCACGCTCGCGAAGGCCGTGGCCGGGCAGGGCGCCGGGTCATGAGGAGCGTCATCGACCAGTAGACCATCGCCTCCACGCTGGTGGTGGAGCGTTCGAAGTCCCGCACGAGGCGACGGCTTCGCATCAGGTGGGCGAAGGGCCGCTCCACGGTCCACCGCTTGGGCAGTATGAGACACCTCGCAGTCTGGGCGGTCGCATGACCATCGTCTGATCGGACGTCGCATCGCAGGGCGTACTCCTGGTGTGTCAGGATCTGCTGCTGTGACTCGCGACCCACTTGCCGGCCTGGATGATGTGCCCTGGGCCCAACTGCGGCACTCCTACGGCATGGCCGACGATGTCCCCGGACATCTCCGGGCCATGCAGGCGGGGGACCGGGAGGGCCCGTACCCGCCGAGCGCGCTGCTCGCGAACAAGATCGTGCACCAGGGCACGCGATCGCAGGCTGCGGTGCACACCGTTCCGTTTCTCGTGCGGATGGCGCTCGACCCCAGATTGGTCAACAGACATCGGTTCGTCCGCCTGCTGGTTGCCATCGCGATCGGGCTGGACAACAACTACCTGCCGAACGGCTACGACCCTCGGGAAGACCGCGACTACCTGGCAAGGATGCGAGGTGAAGCCGACAACTGGGCTCGGTGGATCGCCGAAGCCGCGGACGACGAGCAACGCAAGCAGCGCGAGGAGAGCTGCGAGCAGGTGCTCATCGACGCCGAAGCGGTTGTGTTCTCCTACGAAGCCGTTCGGGAGGCTCTTCCCGCACTTGCCGTGCTGCTGAGCTCGAACAGCCCTGAACTGCGCGCCGAGACGGCGAACCTGTTCGCGTGGTTCCCCGAGTCCGCGTCGACGTCAATTCCGCTGTTGAAGGCGTTCGTCGCCGAGGAATCCTCGCCCGGCGCCGCGGCGACGGGCGTGGTCGCCCTCGGGCTGCTCGGCGATCCGGCGGCCGTCCCCTTCATCGACAGCCATCTGGACAGCCCTGTTGTCGAGCTGCGCTGGGCCTCCGCCTTCGCGCTGACCCGGTTCGGCATCGCCGACCCGGCCGTCGTCGACGTGCTGAACGAGGTCGTCGCCCGCGCGCCGGAGAAGACCGAGACCATGTCGTTCCTGAGCGGCTCCTACCACGGGCTCGCAGTGATGGCCCTGGCCGAGACGTCCGAGGCCACCACGCTCCGAGCGGTCGATGCCATGCTCGTCGGCCTGGCCGACCGCACGGGCGTCGAAGGGTTCTACGACAGGTACTACGCAGCACAAAAGCTGTTCACGTTGGTCTTCCCGGGCGAACCCGCCGAACCGCCGCGGTCCTTCGGAGACCTGAGTGACGTGCAGCAACGTGTCGTGCGCTTCGTCGCCGACCAGGACGACGCCGGCTGGCCGTACGGCGTCATGGACGCTCTGAGTCGGTGGAAGGTGCCGACCGGGCACTCCGACCTGCGCGCCTACGTCGGGAGTGTCTAGCTCGGGCGTGTCCAGGTCGGCCGACGGGTCGACATCCGACGCCGGGTGCCGGTGGGGCCGAATCGGCTGACGGCCCGCAGGGGCCACGGCAGAGTGGTCGCCGGACGCGCGCCGCGGGCGGGGCCGGACCCGGGCGGTGGCGGTAACCGTGAGAACGATCAGTCCCGCGAGGCTTCGTCAGGACGGGCTGGTGGCCAGCAGCGCGGTGGTGGTCACCTTGTTGTCGCACTCGGCGAAGAGGCCCTCGTCCAGGCCCACCTGGTGTGCTCCCGCTCCGCCCGGCAGGCCCACCACGAGGGTGGGGTAGGCGACCGGGGTGGCGCCGGAGACGCAGTAGCCGTCGGCCTCGCCCTGGACCTGGACGAAGGTGAGCTTCACCCAGGCCTTTCCGCCCGGGGCCAGCCGCACCGGGGCGGCGGAGCCGGTGTGGGTGACGGTGAGTGGGGCGTTGTGCTCCGGGGAGCCGTTGGCCGCCCCGGCCACCGTCGGGAAGCCCTCCAGCGTGCACGGGTGTCCGGAGGTGTTGGTGAACGCGATGATCGCCGCTCCGATCCCGGTGCCGTTGGGGCGCTGCTTCGCCTGGTGGGCGTCGACGTTCAGCTCGGCAGGCGCGCAGGTCGGGGCTGCCGCGGTCGCCGACGCGGCGCCCGTGGCCGGCGCCGCGGACGGCGTGGTGCCGCTCTTGGTGGGGGCCGCGGACGTGGCGGCGCTCGGCGCGGTCGAGGCGGTTGCCGCCGTCGACGGGGCCTTGGTCGCGGCGGTCGCGGCCGGCGCGGCGGTCGTTCCGGCGGCCGCGGGCTCGTCGTTGCCCGGCCCGCACGCCGTGGCGAGCAGGGCGACCGTGGCGGCCGAGACCACGGCAACCGCGGCTCTGCGGGTCTTCGTTCCGTACTTCGTGTGCTGCATGACGCCCCCTGACGGCTGGAGTGGTGCCGGCCCAGCGCAGGCACCTGCCCGGTACACACCGCTGCTCCGCCGCCGGTTCCCCGGGCGGCCAGGTGTGACACGACGGTGACGAGATCGGGAAGCCCCCGTCCCACTCGGGGAGCCTCCGTCCCACGGTGAACGGAACCGGCCAGGGCCACTTCCGTCCAGCCGACGGGTATTCCGGGCGGGCCGCGGAGCGACGAAGCTTGTACTCGTCAGCCGGTGAGGGAAACCCCAACACGGCGACACACCAAGGGTTTTGACCACCCGACTCCATCTTCCACCGCCCTGCAAAGGATGCTTCGCCATGCCGCCGTCCGGTCGCCGCACCAGGTTCACCGCCGCTCGTACCGCACTCGCCATCGGCGTGGCGGTGGGCTCGCTCGCGCTCGGCGCGGTGGGGCCGGCCCAGGCCGCCTCGGTGGCGACCTGGGAGAAGGTCGCGGCGTGCGAGAGCGGCAACAACTGGAGCATCAACACCCACAACACCTACTACGGCGGCCTGCAGATATCGCTCTACAACTGGCGCTACTACGGCGGCGTCGCCTACGCGGCGCGGCCCGACCTGGCGACCGAGCGGCAGCAGATCCTGATCGCCGAGAAGATCCTCGCCGACCAGGGCGCCCGCGCCTGGACCTGCTCGCCCGGCACCGGCCTGGCCACGGACCACAGCAACCCCTACCCGGACCCCGCTCCGACCCCGGCGCCGCCGGCGAAGAACAACCGGGTGATCGAGGCGGTCGAGGGCGGCGCGCTGCACGAGGTTTACACCGACTCCGCCGGGAGCTGGCACGACAGTGCCGTCCCGGGTGTGCCGGGCGGGATCGGCGCCGTGGCGTTCGCCTACAACGCCGCCGGCCAGCGGGTGATCGAGGCGGTGGAGAACGGTGCCCTGCACGAGATCTACTCCGACACGGCCGGGAACTGGTACGACAATGCGGTTCCCGGGGTCGGCGGCGGTATCAGCGCGCTCGGGTTCGCGTACAACGCGTCCGGGCAGCGGGTGATCGAGGCGGTCGAGGGCGGCGTGCTGCACGAGATCTACGTCGACGGGACGGGCACCTGGCACGACAACGCGGTTCCCGGCGTCGGAGGCGGCATCAGTTCCGTCGCGGTCCACGTCAAGCCCGACAACACCCGCGTGATCGAGGCCGTCGAGGACGGCGCCCTGCACGAGATCTACTCCGACACGGCCGGGAACTGGTACGACAATGCGGTTCCCGGGGTCGGCGGCGGTATCAGCGCGCTCGGGTTCGCGTAC